>JBGPBR010000234.1:0-4073 GCA_041481325.1 Desulfobaccia bacterium | reverse complement strand
GGCGCCGCCTGCCCGGCCCCTTTTGGGGGTTGGGGTGGGGGGGTGGGGGGGTGGGCGGGGCCCGCTAACCAAAACGCCCCGGCCCCCCCCCCCAACCATCCCTACTCCGACAACCTCAGAAGCGTGCCCCGCTTATAGGCGGACTTGAGGGTGAAGTGGAGCAGGACGTAGCTGATCAAAATGTATACCACACATTCCGCGAAGCCGTAAAGCAGCGGCTGCCGGTAGCTCAGGGGAAAGCCGTAGAAGTGGCGGAAATATTCCAGGAAATAGGTGAACGGGATGAGTCTCGCCAGGAATTGCACCCCGCTGGGCAGCACCGACACGGGGTAATAGAGGCCGCACAAGAGCAGCATCAGGTAGGAGAAGGCCCAGGCCGCCACTTCGGCCCGCTGGCCGAAGCGCAGCACCAGGGCCAGGACCAGGGCCCCGATGATGGCCGCGTTCAGGAACATGCCCAAAAGGAAGATCACCAGGCCCCAGGGTCCCGGCGCCGACAGTTCCATGTTGAAGAGCCACATGCTGAGAAACCCCATGATCACGAAGACCAGGAAGCCCCGCACCAGGCCCACCAGACCGGAACCTACCAGGATGTGGGTCAGGCGGATGGGCGCGATGAACTCGTGTTTCAGGCTCTTGGCCCAGACCGAGTACAGCAGCGAGTATGACAGGTCGAGTTGGGCGATCTGGATGGTGTTCATGGCCACCGCCCCGATGAGGATGAAGGTCACGGTCTCCGGGTCCAGCTTGAGAAAGCGGGTCAGGAGGCCCACCGAGAAGATGGCCACCGCGGGCCAGAAGATCATCTCAAAGACCGCAAAGACGTTGCGCCGGTTTACCAGGGTGCTGCGGGCCGCAAAGGCGAAGACCTTGTGGAAGTTAGTGAGTAATCTCACGATAGATCTCCTCCAGGTCCACCGGCTTGACCTGCACCCGGGCGAGGGGGTGGCGGCTTAAGGCCACCGCGGCCAGGATGGCGGGCAGCCTGATTTCCGCCTGGTCCAGCACCAGGTCCACCCGGGAGTCCTGCACCTGATGGGTGAGCACCCCGGGGAGCTTGCCGTATTCCAGGGGTGGGGGGCTGCCCTCGAACACCAGGCGCAGGTGGTCTCCCAGGCCCAGGCGCTGCTGCAAATCCGGGATGCGCCCCCGGCTCACCAGGCGCCCCTCTTTCAGGAAGGCCACCTCCCCGCACAACATTTCCGCCTCCCGCAGGTTATGGGTGGTAAGCAGGATGGTGAGGCCCGTTTCCCGGTTGAGCCGCAGGATCTCTTCCCGGAGGTGCCGGGCCATTTCCGGGTCCAACCCTGAGGTGGGCTCATCCAGGAAGAGCAGCTCCGGGGTGTTGACCAGGGCCTTGGCCAGGGCCAGGCGCTGTTTGATCCCGGTGCTGAGCCGCTCGAAGGTCACCCGGCGGTGGGGGGCCAGCTCGAAGAGGGCGATGAGTTCCTCCACTTTCCCAGCCAGGGCGCGCCCCCCTAAGCCGTAGAGACGCCCGTAGAACCGCAGATTTTCTTCCGTGGTCAGGCACCAGAGGAACTGGGAGCCGCTGGCCGCCAGGTTGATGCGCTCCCGGAGGCGGCCCGCCTCCCGGACCACGTCCAGGCCCAGCACCCTGGCCCGGCCGGTATCCGGGTGCAGCAGGGTGGCCAGGATGGAAATCAGGGTGGTCTTGCCGGCGCCGTTGGGCCCCAGGACCCCGAAAATAGCCCCGGGCGCCACCTCCAGGTCGACTTCCCGCAGGGCCGCCTTTAAGGCCCCGAACACCCCGGTGCGGAAGGACTTGCCGATTCCTTGGGCTGAGATGGCTGGTTGCATAACGGTGAGCAGTGAGCAGTAAGCAGAGAGCAGTCAGTCAGTAGTCAGTAGTCGCTTTTAAAGCGTTATCTTTATCAGGGCGATGAAATGGAATAGAAAGCTCTCAAATGTCATTCTGAGCGCAGCGAATCTCGCATTCAGGCCTCCCTGCTCCCTGCTCACTTTTAAAAACTCTATCAAATTAAAGGGCGGCGGCCAAGGATTTCCGGAATTGGGGCGGATTTCGTCCCGGCTTGCAAAGTTCCTTGAGCTGCGGTACATTAGCCGCAAATGACTGAAGAAGAGCGCGTCGTCAATCCCCGGCTCCAGGCCGACGACCTGGGGTTGGAGCCGGGACTGCGGCCCCGGAGCCTCAATGAGTTCGTGGGCCAGGAGGAGGTCCGGAGGAACCTGGAACTGGCCATCGCCGCGGCCCGGGGCCGGAATGAGGCGGTGGACCACATCCTGATCCATGGCCCGCCGGGGTTGGGCAAAACCACCCTGGCCCATATCATCGCCATCGAGATGGGCGCCGGCATCAAGGCCACCTCCGGCCCGGTCATCGAGCGCGCCGGGGAACTGGCCGCCCTGCTCACCAATCTGCAGCCCCTGGACGTGCTCTTCATCGACGAAGTGCACCGCCTGCCCACGGTGGTGGAGGAAATCCTCTACCCCGCCATGGAGGATTTCCGCCTGGACCTCATCATCGGCCAGGGGCCCGGGGCCCGCTGCCTGAAGCTGGAGTTGCCCCATTTCACCCTGGTGGGGGCCACCACCAGGGCGGGCCTCCTCACCCCGGCCTTGCGCGACCGCTTCGGCCTGATGCTCCGGGTGGATTTTTACGCCGATGACGACCTGGCCGACATCACCCGGCGGGCCGCCCGCATCCTGGGAGTGGACATCGACCCCGAGGGGGCCTGGGAGATCGCCCGGCGTTCCCGGGGCACCCCCAGGATCGCCAACCGGCTGCTGAAACGGGTGCGGGACTACGCCCAGGTCCGGGGCGACGGCCGCATCGACCGGGAATGTGCCGACGCCGCCCTCAACCTGCTGGATGTGGACCAGCTGGGGCTGGACCGCATGGACCGGCAAATCCTCAAAATCATCCTGGAAAACTACGACGGCGGCCCCGTGGGCCTGGGTACCCTGGCCGCGGCCCTGTGCGAGGAGGAAGACACCCTGGAGGAGGTCTACGAGCCCTTCCTCATCAAGGCCGGTTTTCTACAGCGCACCCCCCGGGGCCGGGTGGCCACGGGCAAGGCCATGGAGTATTTCTCCCGGATGCCCCCGAAAAGCGCCCACCGCAAGCTGTTCTGAAAAAGACGGTTTCCGGTTTTCAGTTTCCGGTTTTCGGTTGAAATATCCGGGGGCCCGCGCCGCACCGGTAAAGCGCCTGTGCCGCCAGGAAAAGTTAGTAAAGAGAAGTCGATTGACTGCAAATCGGCATCACCCCCCAATAATGTCTAAAGTTTTGAATTAGCAAAGGAAAATATTTATGAAGCTCACCCCCTACACCCGGGCTGAGGCGACTCATTTTGACAGTGAGGCAGCCAAAGGGATCGCGGCCCGGGTGGTTATCGGCAAGAGTGACGGCGCCCCTAATTTTTGCATGCGGGTCTTTGAAATTGCCCCGGGAGGCCATACGCCCAGACATGCCCACGATTGGGAACATGAGATGTTCGTGCATGCGGGGGCAGGCGAGGTTTTCGGCAATGGCCGCTGGACCCCGGTGAAGGCAGGCAATGTGGTCTTCATCCCGGGAAATGAAGAGCATCAGATGAGGAATCCCGGTAAGGAGTTGTTCGTGGTCGTCTGCCTGGTGCCGGGGAGCGCCCCGGAATTGTAAAAGAGCGTGATCTTATCCTTTGACTCGGAGTGAAATGGGCATGAAGACCGGGCTATTACTGGTTGATCTTCAGAAGGACTATTTCCCCGGGGGCGCCATGGAGCTGGCGGGCATGCGCCAGGCCGGGGAGCAGGCGGGGAGGCTGCTGGCGGCGGGTCGCCGCCTCGGCTTACCCGGGTTCCACGTCCAGCATCTGGCGCTCAGGCCCGGGGCCACCTTCTTCCGGCCCGGCACCAAAGGCGCGGAAATTCATGAGCTGGTCAAACCCCTCCCCGGGGAAACCGTCATCCAGAAGCATTTCCCCAACAGCTTCCGGGACACCGGCCTGGCGGAGCTGCTGCAAGGGGCCGGGGTGGAAGACCTGGTAATTGCCGGGGCCATGAGCCACATGTGCATCGACGCCACCACCCGGGCCGCAGCGGACCTGGGG
>JBGPBR010000233.1:0-4077 GCA_041481325.1 Desulfobaccia bacterium | reverse complement strand
GGTCACCCCGATGGGGCCGGTGGGGCCAATGGGACCGGTCACCCCGAGGGGGCCGGTGGGTCCAAACGGACCGGTGGGGCCGCTGTAACCTTCGGGACCGATTTGACCCCTGGGTCCGGTGTCGCCCTGGTCACCCTTGGGGCCAATGGGACCGGTCACCCCGATGGGGCCGGTGCCGCCGACGGGGCCGGTGACTCCGGTAAGGCCGGTGGAGCCGGGGTCACCCTTGGGGCCGGTGCCGCCGACGGGGCCGGTGACTCCGATCGGCCCCTCAGGGCCGGTAGGTCCGAGGGGACCCATGGGGCCGGTAACCCCGGTATCGCCCTGGTCACCCTTGGCGCCGGTAAGACCGGTGGGGCCGCTGGGGCCGATTGGCCCAGTGGGACCCACGGGGCCGACTTGACCGGTAAGACCGGTAAGACCGGTGGGGCCGGTGGCGCCAGTGAGACCGGTGAGGCCAGTGGGACCGGTGGGACCTATCGGACCGGTGGGGCCGGTGGCACCAGTGAGACCAGTGAGGCCGACGCCGGTAGGTCCGGTCGGACCGGTGGGGCCAGTAGGACCGGAGGGACCCCAATGAGGGTCGTCCGCCCAAGCTAAGCCATGGTAGCTTACTGGCAGGCACAGCAAAAGCAGGCATAAGACGGTGAAAGCTATTAACTTCGGCTTCAATGACATCGTGGCGTACCCCCGACCCCTTCCTGCTCTCGCAGTCGCAAGAAGCAATGGCAGTTAGTTATCACAGCGCTATTAATTTATAAACCGCGTCTTCGCTGGGTTTGACAAGTTAGCTGTTGCAAAAAGCGTACCGCGTGCCGCTAAAGATGCCTAACAAACGGCGCTGAAAATGAATCGGGGAACAAGCCACGCTGTTCCTCTGCATTGAGGAGAATTCGAGGATTGTGAACTTGCGTGAAGTAATGCTACAGGTTTTTTAAAAAATATCAAGCAAAAAATCCGGTTAACTTTAATTTTTTTTTCTAACCATAGAATCAGGGGATGTAAAAAGGTTCAGCAGAGCGGTCCTGGCGGTAATATTTCCCGGTGCCGGGGTATTTTACCGCCTCTGCCCTGGCCCTGGGCCGCCATCTTGTGTTATCATCTTACACCACTGGGAACTCACCTCTCCGAGGAGGCCGCATGGAAGCCTTAGCCAATCTGGAAGCCATCTTCAAGCCCAAGAGCGTCGCGGTCATCGGCGCCTCCACCGCGCCCGGCAAGCTGGGCCACGACATCCTGGCCAACCTGAAAAACGGCGGTTTTCCGGGACCGCTCTATCCCGTCAACCCCAAGGCCGAGGAGATCCTGGGTCTCAAGGTCTATAAATCCGTGGCCGAGGCCCCCGCGCCCCCGGACCTGGCCGTGGTGGTTATCCCGGCCAGAATTGTGGCGACCACCCTGGAGCAGTGCGCCGCGGCCGGGGTCAAGGCCGCCATCGTCATTACCGGCGGTTTCGCCGAAGCCGGCCCCGAAGGCGAGAGGTTGCAGGAGGAGTTGGCCCAGGTGGTGCGGCGCACCGGCCTGCGGGTTGTGGGACCCAACTGCCAGGGCGTCAATATGCCCCATGAACATATGTGCGCTTCCTGGCCCCTTATCACCACTAAAGGGCGGATAGCCTTGGCGTCCCAGTCCGGCACCGTGGGCGCCGCCTTCCTGGACCTGGCCGCCGCCGAGCAGTTGGGGGTGAGCGGCTTCGTCTCCCTGGGAAACCGGGTGGATGTGGATGAGGCCGAGGTTCTCAGCTATTTCAACCAGGACCCTAATACCCAGGTCATCGCCCTGTATCTCGAAGGGGTCAAAAGGGCCTCTTATTTCCTCGACGCCCTCAGGGAAGCCGACAAACCCATCGTCATCCTCAAGGCGGGCCGCACCTCCCAGGGGAGCAAGGCGGCGGAATCCCACACCAAGTCCATGGCCGGCGCCGACGCGGTCTACGAGGCCTTGTTCCGCAAATACCGGGTCTACCGGGCCGACACCCTGGAGGAGCTCTTCGATTTCTCCAAGGCCCTGGCCTACCTCCCCAAACCCGCTGGCCGGCGGCTGATGATCACCACTTCCTCGGGCGGGGCCGCCATCCTCGCCATTGACGAAGCGGAAAAGTGCGGCCTGACCGCCCCGGAGCCCAACCCCATTCTTCAGGAGAGACTCCGGGAATTCTTGCCGGGCCACTGCGCGGTGGGCAACCCGGTGGACCTCACCGGCGACGCCATCAGCGCCCCGGAACTCTACCGCCAGGTGATGGACAAGACCCGGGACGACTTCGACGCCCAGGTGGTGATCTTCGGCGACCCCATCCCCGGGGCCGCGGACCAGGTAAGCCCCGGCGCCCCGGAACTGGTGGTCTTTCTGGGCGGCGCCGAAGTGGAGCGGCAAGAACGTCTGAAGTTATACGCCAAAGGCATCCCGGTTTTCCCCACCCCGGAGCGCGGGGTCAAGGCCCTGGCCCAGTTTTTCCGGTTTGAGCCCCAGGCTCCGGCCGCTCCCGGCCGCCCCAAGATAGCCGTGGCCGAGCCCTTAAGACTCCTCCCCGCCGGGGAAGCCGCCGAAATGATGGCCAAGGCCGGCATTCCCGCGGCCGCCGCCCCCCTGGCCCGGGACCCGGAGGAAGCCGTCTCCCTGGCCCGGCAGTTCGGCTACCCCGTGGCCCTGAAGATCGCCTCCCCGGCACTCGCCCACAAAACCGATATCGGCGGGGTGCTCCTGGGCCTGGAAACCGACGACGAAGTGCGCCAAGTCTTTAAGGAAATGATGGATGGCGCCAAACTCTTCGATAAGGCGGTGCGGATCGACGGCGCCACCGTCTCCCCCATGGCCAAACCCGGGGGCCTGGAAGTCATTTTGGGCACCGTCACCGACCCCCAATACGGCCCCACCCTGATGTTCGGCCTGGGCGGCGTCACCACCGAAATCTATCAGGACGTGGCCTTCTGTATCCTGCCCGCGGACGACGCCGAACTGAAGGACCTGATGCAGCGCATCAAAGGCCACCCCCTGCTCACCGGCTACCGGGGCCAACCCCCCCGGGACACCGAGGCCCTGCTCGCCGCCATGAAGGCCCTGGCCCGCTTCGCCGGCAAACACCCGGAGATCGACCAGATCGAACTGAACCCGCTGCTGCTGTACGAGCGGGGCCTGTTCGCGGTGGACGTGCGGATCTTTTCGCGGCTTTAACGTAGGGTGCGCACCGCGCACCTTCTTTTCCCCCTCCCCCTTGAGGGGGGCGGGGAAGCTGGCCTAAAGGCCCCAGCTTCCCCGGCCAAGCAAGAAATCCTGGTGGCACAGGCGTCTCGCCTGTGCTATTTATATCCTTAAGAAAAAAGAAATTTATTGTGGGTTTTATAACTAGTCCATGATGGATAATGGTAAATAATAAATGATAGTTAAGCCATTTATAAACTTATGGCGGGAATTATGAGACAAATTAAAATAATTATAGAGAAACATCCCGATGGCTACGTAGCTTATCCATTAGGGCTGAAGGGAGTGGTGGTGGGTCAGGGCGATACCTATGAAGAGGCCCTTGCGGATGTGAAATCCGCCGTCAGGTTCCATATCGAAACCTTTGGACCAGAGGTGCTGGAAATAGACCCGCCGATTTTAGAAGCCTTCATCGCTGAGGCCAGAATTGAGGGTTGATGGGCAAATTTCCGGTAGATGCCCCTAAACGTCGGGTGATCAGGGCCTTAGAATTGTTGGGCTTCAGGTTATTACGGGAACGAGAACACCTGGCTATGGTCCGAGAGAACCCGGATGGAGGCAAGACTCCTCTAACTATGCCAAATCATCCCCATATAAAGGCATCTACCCTCAGGACAATTTGCAATCAGGCAGGTATTTCCAGAGAAGATTTCTTGGAAGCTTTTAATAAAACCTAAACGTCAAACATGCCCCCCTTAGAATTCTTTCGCCTGCAAACCCGGGAAGAAGTCCTGGCCCTGTATCCCCGCTTTGCCGCGGTGGGGGTGGAGGAAGTGGAACTGGCCCAGGCCGGGGGCCGGGTGCTGGCGGCAGACATCGCCGCGCCCGAAGACGTGCCGGCCTTCCGGCGCGCCTCCATGGACGGCTACGCGGTCGCGG
>JBGPBR010000232.1:0-4094 GCA_041481325.1 Desulfobaccia bacterium | reverse complement strand
TTCTGGCTGGTCCTGATCGGCGCGGTGAACGGCACCATCTGCCTCTATTACTATCTGAAAGTGATCTATGCCGCCTACTTCATCGATGACCCGGGGCTGCCGCCCATCACCCTCAGCCTCCCCATCCGGGTGCTGAACTACGCCATGGCCGCCCTCATCATCGGCTTCGGCGTCTTCCCGGACCGCATCGTGGAACTGGCCAAGGCCGCAGTGAAATCGGTGCTGTAAATACAGTTTTCGGTTTTCGGTTTTCGGTTATAAAGAGACAAGCCGCCTTTCCTCGGGGAAGGGCGGCTTTTTTTAGGGCGAATTGCCAAAGAAGATTTAGCGGCGGTGTTCCCGCCCGCCCCATATGGTAGCCGCAGGCTTAGCCTGCGCCGCACAGGCTGGAAGCCTGTGCCACCAATTCCACAAAAATTCGAATCTCGTTCCCAAGCTCCCCTTGGGCGCCATATCGATATCAAGCCATAATTTGCCTTATGAATGATGGGTTCACCAAGCTAAGCTTGACACCCAAGGGGTTCCCAAGCAAAGCTTGGGGTCCGATAAAAAAATCCCCCTTTCGCCAAGGGGGATTTTGCTCGAACCCAAAGCCAGCGGCCACCAAAGTGGCTCTGACCGGAAGTCGTCGCTACACCGGCGCCGCGTCCCGAACGCTCATCAGATCGATTCCGTGGCGCCGCAGCCAGCGGTAGATGGTCTTGGTGCAGACCCGGAGCCGCCGGGACAGGGCCGAGATATTGCCATGTTCCTCCTGCAACAGCTCCTGGAGGCGCCCCCTGGTGGGGCGATGGGCCAGCATCCCGTCCGGGAGCGCCGCAGGGGCAGGTGTTGCCTCCGGCTGGGACGTAAAGACAATTTCCTGGCCGCGGATCAACCCGTCGAGACTGAAAAGCACCGCCCGGGTAATGACGTTCTTGAGCTCCCGAACGTTTCCCGGCCAGGCGTGCCGCTGCAGGCGGCGAACCGCCCCCAGGCTGAACCGCACCGGGCCGGGACCGTGGCGCCCCGCCGCCTCCCGGGCGAAATGCCGGGCCAACCGGGGGATGTCGTCATAGCGCTCCCGCAAGGGCGGCAGGTGAATGGTCAACACCGACAGCCGGTCGTACAAGTCCCGGCGAAAATGGCCTTGGGCCACCAACTTGGGCAACTGCTGGTTGGTGGCGGCTATCAGGCGCACGTCCACCTTGATGGAGGCGTCGCCTCCCAGCGGCTCGATCTCCCCCTGCTCCACCGCCCGGAGCAGCTTGGGTTGGATGGAAAGAGGCAGGTCCCCCACCTCATCCAGGACTAGGGTGCCCCGGTGGGCCAGCCTGAACTTCCCGGGCCGGCTGCTCCGGGCATCGGTGAAGGCCCCCCGCAGGTGACCGAAAAGTTCACTACAGGCCAGGGACTCCGTCAAGGCAGCACAGTTGATCCACTGACATGTGGAGCGCCAGGGCCGGCTCAAGACGCAGATTGCTTCGGCTACCAGTTCCTTGCCGGTGCCCGGCTCCCCCGTCAACAAAACCGGCAAATCCGATTTGGCGTAAAGCGGCAGTAATTCCAGGATATGCTTGAGACGGGGGTCGTTGGTGATAAATTCGGTTGCCCTGGAGGGATAGTCAAATTTGCCTTTTCCCTCCGCCTCGAAGGCCTTGCGGCTATCATTTGTGATCGGGTCCATCAGCACCTCCTTGTGCTTGTTAGTGATCCAGGCGGCAAATCATTTTGATTGATTCTTTGTTTAGGTCCTCCTTTCGTCTTAATAAAAATATATATTATTTTATCATTACAATATAAATAATAAAATGTCAAGTAAAATTTAATACTAATAATTTTTCCAATGGGGTCGGCTGGCCCGCGGGGGTCGGGGATGTGGGGGGAATTTCTTCGGAGAGGTTGGCGAACCTGCGGCCGGGCGGGGAAAGGGCTGGATCGGCGAAGGTGGCGGTGCCGGGCTTTAAATGGAGTTAACCGCCGGTTCTCCTGAACCCAAAACCTCCGAGCCGGGAAGGTGGGGAGGGTCTTTCAGAATTCCGCCAGGATTTCCTCAGCCCGGCGGCGCACTTCCTCATAAGGGCTGGTCAGGGCCAGGACTTGCAGCCGGCCCTTGAAGCCCTGCTGCTCCACCCGGCTGCGTTTTTCCCGCTGGGTGGCCATGGCGGCCAGCACCTGGGCCACCGCCCCCGGTTCGGGATAATCCAGCAGCCGGTTCAAGGCCCCCCACTCTTCGGGCGGCCCGTATTCTTCCAAAAATATCTTGGCGCACTGGGAAAACTTCTTGGTGCCGTGACTGGCTTCCAACTGGCGCAAGGCCGCCTGATATTCCGGCCGGGCCCGCTTGCCCTTGAACAAGGCCTCGGCCTGGGCCAGGGCCTGTTTGCGGACCCATTCCTCCTGGGTTTTGGGCACCCGCGGTTTGCGAGCCGGCGCCCGGTGCCGGCTGCCGTCCCGGCGCTGGTCGATCTCCCGCCAACTGGGGCGCTCTCGGTCGTCGTCATCCCTCATAGAATTCTCAATCCCCTTTTTCTCGCTAACACCGGAGGGTAAATTATAATTTCGCCCGCGAATCCCCACCAATTCACTGACCATACAGGCAAGAGGGGTTTCTTAAAGATTAAGGTTCCCCATGAAACCGGTTCTGGGCCTCTTTCAGCCCGTGCTCGATGAGAACGGCCACCGCCTCGCCGGCCCGCTCCACCAGGGTGGCCACTTCTTCGGCCTCGGCGGCGGGAAAATGGGTGAGGACGTAGTTTTCCGTGGGCATCTCCGGGGCCGGGCGGCCGATGCCCAGTTTCACCCGCAGGAACTCCTCGGTGCCGAGCACGGAGATGATGGATAGCACTCCCCGGTGGCCTCCGGGGCCGCCCCGCTCCACGATCTTGACCCTCCATAAGGGGACGTCCAGGTCGTCGTGGATGACCACCAGGTCCTGGGGGCTCAGTTTAAAATAGTTGAGCAGCAGGGCCACCGCCTGGCCGCTGAGATTCATGTAAGTGGCGGGCTGGGCCAGGATGACGGTTTCCCGGCCCGCCTTCCCCTGGCCCCAGACGGACTCCAGGCTTTTGCGGGTCAGGGGGAGCTGCCAGAGCTCCGAGAGGTGGTACACCACCTGCCAGCCCAGGTTGTGCCGGGTCCAGGCGTATTCCCGCCCGGGGTTGCCGAGACCTACGATGAGGCGCATGTGGTAGCTTTCAGCGGTCAGCTTTGAGTTTCAAGTTTTGATCTTTGATTTTTGATTTTTGATTTTTAAGTGCCTATCTCTGGTAGCCGCAGGCTTTACCGCAAAAACCAAATTCCCCTAAATCCCCCTTTTTCAAAGGGGGGCTTTTAAAACCCCCCTTTAATAAAGGGGGGTAGGGGGGATTTTTCATCTTCGGGGGTGAAACCGAAACGGTTCATGAACTTTTAACCTGCGGCGGCACAGGCGGGATGGCTGTGCCACTTGCTTTCCCGCAACTTGACGGAGCAAGGTCATTTCTTCCAGAGATGGGGTTCTTTTGAGCGAACCGGCACGGCAGATGAAACAGAAATTCTCCCGGCTGCAGCTGCCAGCTGACAGCCACCTTATACAAACAGCGAGCTCACCGAGTCCTGGTTGTGGATGCGGCGGATGGCGTCGCCCAACAGCGGCGCCACCGAGAGCAAGCGAATCTTTTCCAGGGCCGCGGCCTCGGGGCTCAGGGGGATGGTGTCGGTCACCGCCAGGGTCTTGATCAGGGAGCCCTGGATGTTGCTCACCGCATTGCGGGACATGACCGGGTGGGTGACGCAGGCGTGCACGGTGCGCGCCCCGTGCCGGATCAGGAGCTCCGCGGCCATGGTCAGGGTGGCGCCGCTGGTGACCATATCGTCTAAGATGATGGCCTCTTTGCCCCAGACGTTGCCGATGAGGGTCATGGCCTTGATGCCGGTGGGGTCCCGGCGCTTGTCGATGATCGCGATGGGGGAGTGCAGCCGCTTAGCGAAGGCCCTGGCGCGCTCCACCCCGCCCGCGTCGGGGGAAACGATCACGATTTCGTTGCCGTAGTTTCCCTTGATGTATTCCAGCATCACCGGGGCGGCGTACAGGTGGTCCACCGGTATGTTGAAGAAGCCCTGGATCTGGCCCG
>JBGPBR010000231.1:0-4125 GCA_041481325.1 Desulfobaccia bacterium | reverse complement strand
GAGTATAAGTGTGATGATAATAATGTAAAAGAAAGTTATAAAAAAATTGGTAGGAAAGATGAGAAATTATATTTTATGGACTACTTCGCAATCATGGAGTTAACGCAAAGCGAATCCATGAAAAGATTTAATAAGGCTCGAGTTGGACTTAAGCATCATGGTAACTTCCCTTCAAAACTAGATATTGAATAATTCAGAAGTACCTTAACAAGTTTTTTTGAGGAGAACGCATGGCGTATATTTAAAATAGAATTTATGCAGATATCCCTAATTGATCTTATTGAGTGCGATGATGCTAGAAATTATTTAAAAGAAGCAGAAAAATTTTTAATAAATAGTCAAATAGAAGAATCTCTTGACAAAATCGGTTTTGCTTTTGCATCGCTCATGAATGATTACTATCAGAAAAAAGGTGGAAGCCTAGTAGGGTCTCCTTTCTTTCTGGAAAGAACGCACCCATCCTATGATTTTAGAATGGAAATCAATAGGCTAAAGATTCCTGGTATAGGTCGTTTCCTTAAGGAAATAGATGATTCAATATCTAAACTTCAAGAGGCTGTGAAACTTAACAACTTAGGAATAGGCTATCAAAGATTCATAAAATTTCGTTCATTAATGCCTGATATTGCAAGATCTTTAGGGGGAGAATACCATCATTATCGAAGAGACTGGGAATCAAGAGGGCTTCCAAGTTTAATAGAAGTTAGGTCTTGTATAGATTTTGTGATAGAAACTGCAATAACGCTACAAGAGAAAGATTAAGTTATCCTTTACGCATTGTATAGAGTGAACACAACTTTGCAGGAACTTAAGTCATATCATTGTGGAAATCAATAAAGTTGGATGAAACGGCATCCTGGAAAGATTTTAAAGGGCGAACTAACGTGGTAAAAAATGCGTATTTGGGACCTCGACCCGGAGAAGTTTTGCCGGCAGCACCTCTTGGGCGAGCACCGGGAACTGCACGCCCTGTGGGTGATCTTGACGCAGGATAAGAAAGGGTTCGCCCGGCACCCGGAAACGGCCCGGTGGCGCGGGAAACTCAAGGCCCTGTACCTGCGCCACCAGTCCCTGGTGGCGGAGATGGCCCGCCGGGGCTACCGGCATCAGACGCCGCTGCCCGCGGCGGAGGCCACGGGGTCGGCGGTGCAGGAGGAGTTCAAGGATGCGCCTGCGGAGCAAGTGCGAATTTTAAAAGAGAAAGGCTGTGGCTGCCGGGTGTAGAAGAGGGATTTTGGGGCGCGGCTTGCGGTAGTTAAAGAAGAAGGTGCCCAAGCAGAGCTTGGGCCCAAAATATGCCTTCCCAAGCAGGAGCTTGGGAACGAGATTAAGCAAAAAAATGAAAGAGATTTGGAGAGGACTATGACTCCAATTCAGATGTTGCTTTATGTTTTATTAGGTTTAACCGCGGGTTCCTTTAGCGGCTTGATCGGGGTCGGCGGCGGGGTCATCATCGTGCCGGTGCTGGTCTTCCTGTTCGGCTTTTCGCAACATACCGCCCAGGGCACCACCCTGGCGCTGCTGGTGCCGCCCATCGGCTTGCTGGCCGCCTGGACTTATTATAATGAGGGGTATGTTGACATTCAGGTGGCCGGGTTAATCTGCCTCGGTTTTTTGGTGGGCGGTCTCCTGGGGGCCAAGTTTGCCAATCATTTGAGTAATCTTGCCTTGGAGAGGGTCTTTGGGATAGCGATGCTCCTGATTTCTCTCAAGATGATCTTTTCTAAATGAAGGAGAACCGGCGCGCCAAGGGCCCGGACCCGAGGTTCGGTAAGAAGATGTCGGATAAAGGCGAAACCATCACCAAGGTGACGGAGCTGATTCAGCCATTGCTGGTGGCCCAGGGAGTGGAGTTGGTGGACCTGGAATACCACCGGCCCCGCCAGGGCCGCGCCATTCTGCGCCTCTTTCTGGACCGGGAAGGCGGCATCACCCTGGAGGAACTGGCCCGCCTCAGCCGGGTGGTGAGCCAGGTCCTGGACGTGCACGACCCCGTCCCCGGGTCCTACACCCTGGAAGTCTCTTCGCCGGGTCTGACCAGGGAGCTGAAGAAGCCGGCGGATTATCAGCGCTACACGGGTCGCCTGGTGCGCCTCACCACCCGGGGGCCCATCAACGGCCGCCAGGTGCATCGGGGCATCCTTAAGGGCCTGGAAGGCGACCGGGTGTGCCTGCAAGCCGACGGGGAGCTGACCTACATCCCGGTGGGCGAAATCGCCAAGGCCAGGTTGGACCTCGATTTGAAAAATACCGGCAAGGAGGGCTAGTACCTCAATGAACTTAGAATTGCGACGGATTATCGACCAGGTAAGCCGCGACAAGGGAATAGACAAAGAATTGCTCATCGCCGCCATCAAGGACGCCATCCGCTCCGCGGCGAAGAAGAAATACGGGCCGCGCATGGAAATCGAAGTGGAATACCGGGACGACACCGGGGAGATCGAGGTCTTCCAATACCAGGAAGTGGTGGGCGAGATAACCGACCGCCAGGCCCAGATTTCCCTGGAGGAAGGCCGGAAGCTGGATGCGGAATGCGAGATCGGGGATTCTCTGGGGATTAAGATGGACGCCGCGGCCTTCGGCCGCATCGCGGCGCAATCCGCCAAGCAGGTGATCATGCAGCGCATGAAGGATGCGGAGCGGGACCTGGTGTTTGAGGACTTCAAGGACCGCAAGGGCGAGATCATCAACGGCATCGTGCAGCGCCTGGACCCCGAGGGGATCATCGTCAATCTGGGCCGCACCGAAGCCCTGCTGCCGCCTTCGGAACAGGTGCCCCGGGAAATCTACCACAAAGGAGAGCGCATCCGGGCCTACGTGTTGGATGTCAGGCGCCAGACCCGGGGGCCGCAGGTTATCCTGTCCCGGACCCATCCCAACTTCCTGTTGGCCCTGTTCGAATCCGAAGTGCCGGAGATTTCCGAGAGCATCGTCCAGGTTCTGGGCTGCGCCCGGGAGCCGGGGAGCCGCTCCAAGATTGCGGTGTCCTCCCGGGACTCGGACGTAGACCCGGTGGGCGCCTGCGTGGGCATGAAAGGCGCCCGGGTGCAGAACATCGTCCAGGAACTGCGGGGCGAAAAGATCGACATCATCCCCTGGCATCCGGACCCGGCCAAGTTCGCCACCAACGCCCTGGCCCCGGCCCAGGTGAGCCGGATTATCCTGAACAAGGGTCCCCAGAGCATGGAGGTCATCGTGCCCGACGACCAGTTGTCCCTGGCCATCGGCAAACGGGGGCAAAACGTGCGGCTGGCCTCCCGCCTGGTGGGCTGGAAGATCGACGTCAAGAGCGAGTCCACCTACTCCAAGTCTCTGAAGGAAGGTTATCTGTCTCTGCTCAGCATTCCCGGGGTGGGGGAGATCACCGCCAGCCTGCTGCATGAAGGCGGGTTCACCTCGGCTCGGGAAGTGGCGGAAACCAACCTGGAGGAGTTGATCCAGGCCACGGGATTGTCGGAGAAGAAGGCGACGACCATCATCGCCGCGGCCCAGGAGATGTTGCAGGGCGGCGGTCGCGACAAGAACGGCAGCGAACCCGAGGCCTCGGCAGAGTCCAAGGAAGCCTGAAATATCGGCACGAACCATACATCGCCACTGACATAAAATTAGTTTCGGGGGTTAAGGTTAGTTTTTATGGCGAAGACCAGAATCGGCAATTTGGCTAAAGAACTCAAGGTTGAGGTGCGGGATCTCATTCAGCACTTACGAGATGATTTGGGGCTGCAGGAAAATTTCACCTACCTCAGTTCCCTGGATGACGCGGTGGTGACCCGGGTGCGCCAGGGCATTATCGCCGCGCCCTCCCGGGTGGAAGAACTGCGGGTGGGCGATAATGTGAAAAGGCGCCGGCGGGTGGCTTCGGCCCCGGCGGTCAAGCCTCCTGAGGAAGCCGGCCAGGAGGAAGCCGCCCCCGCCCCCAAGGTAGAGGCGCCCAAGGAAGAGAAGGCTTCCCGCAAGCGCAAAGAAGCCGTGGCCCGGGTGGTATCCTTGCCGCCCAAGGAAAAGCTTGCGGCCGTGTCGCCTGCTGCGCCCCCGACAGAGGCGCCACCGCCCGAAGCCGCGGCGCCGACCCCAGCCGGTCCTCCGGAACCGGAGGCCGGGGCGCCCGCCCCCCCGCCGACGCCT
>JBGPBR010000230.1:0-4136 GCA_041481325.1 Desulfobaccia bacterium | reverse complement strand
GGGAGGGCCGGGGGATCAACGATCCCCCGCCCTCCCCTCAAACTCCCCTCCCAACCCCCTTTAAGGGGTTGGGGATGGGGGTTTGGGGGAAGGGGTAGGGGCCCTCGGCCCCTACCCCTTCCCCCAAATATCTCGCCTTTCCTAAACGCCATGACCAAAATCAAAGTCGCCGTCATCGGCGCTTCCGGTTACGCCGGCCTGGAGTTGGTACGGGTCCTGGTGCGGCATCCGGGGTGCGAACTGACGGCCCTCGCCTCCCTGGAATATCCGGGCCGGCCTTTCTCTGAGATTTTCCCGGCCCTGGCCGGCATCGTCGACCTGTCTTACAGCCATGACCCGGCCCCGGAGAAGATCGCGGCCCTGGCCGAAGTGGTCTTCACCGCGGTGCCCCATCAGGCCGCCATGGGCATGATCCCCACCTACCTGGACTTGGGCTGTAAAGTGGTGGATCTGAGCGCCGACTTCCGCTTCCGGGACGCCGCGGTTTACCAGAAGTGGTACCAGCCGCACACCGCCCCGGAACTGCTCAGCGAGGCGGTCTACGGCCTCCCGGAACTCCACGGCTACGCCATCGGCCGGGCCCGGCTGGTGGGCAACCCCGGCTGCTACCCCACCTGCGTCATCCTGGGGCTGGCGCCTTTGGTGCACCACAAACTGATCCGCCTGGACTCCGTCATCGCCGACTGCAAGTCCGGGGCGAGCGGCGCCGGGCGGCAGACCTCCCTGGCCACTCATTACTGCGAGGTCAACGAAGGCTTCCGGGCCTACAAGGTGGCGGAGCACCGCCACAACCCCGAGATGGAGCAGGAATTGAGCCGGTTGGCGGGGGAGCCGGTGTCCGTCACCTTCACGCCCCACCTGGTCCCCATGAGCCGGGGCATCCTGGGCACCTTGTACGCCCAGCTCCTCCGGCCTTACACCGAAGTCGAACTGCTCAACTTCTTTCAAGATTTCTACGACGGCCAGCCCTTTATCCGGCTCCACCCGGCGGGATCGCTGCCCAACTCCATTCACGTCCGGGGCTCCAATTACTGCGACCTCGGCCTCAAGGTGGACGCGGCCCGGGGCCGGGTCATCGTCATCTCCGTCATCGACAACCTGGCCCGGGGCGCAGCCACCCAGGCGGTGCACAACTTCAACCTGATGAGCGGCTTCCCTGAAACGCTGGGTCTGGACGCAGTGCCTTTCTTACCATGAGAGAAATGATTTGAGGGAGGACCGGGGGACAGAAAGTCCCCCGATCTCCCCTCAAACTTCCCTCCCAGCCCTATTACCAAATCTTGAAGGAGTTGCTCCCATCCGCAACCTCCGCCTGCTCCTGGAGTATGACGGCACCCGGTATCACGGCTGGCAGCGCCAGCGGGGCCAGGTTTCCCTTCAGGAGGTCCTGGAAGATTCCCTGCAGCGCCTCACCGGGGAGAAGGTCGCCCTGGCCGGCTCCGGCCGCACCGACGCCGGGGTCCACGCCCTGGGACAGGTGGCCAATTTCCACACCGCCGGCCGCCTCCCCCTGAAGGCCTTCCGGGAGGGCCTGAACTCTATGCTCCCCTGGGACATTGCGGTTCTTCAGGCCGAGGAGGCGCCGCCGGATTTCCACGCCCGGAAATCGGCCCGCCACAAGACCTACGAATACCGCATCTTGAACCGGCCGGTGCGCTCGCCTTTGCATCATCACTACGGCTGGTGGCTGGCCCCGCCCTTGGACCTGGAGGCCATGACCGCCGCGGCCGCGCTCCTGCCGGGGAAGCACGACTTTACCGCCTTCAGGGCCAGCGGCAGCGGCAACCTGAACCCGGTGCGCCGCATCCTGGCGGCCGGCTGGCAAACCCACCCCGGAGGCTGGCTCCGCTTCACCCTCACCGCCACCGGTTTCCTCCGGGGCATGGTCCGGTCCCTGGTGGGCACCATGGTGGCGGTCGGCAAGGGCAAAGCGCCCCCGGAACTGCTGGGAGAGTTGCTCAAGGGCGGTGAGCGCTCCCTGGCCGGGCCCACCGCCCCGCCCCAGGGGCTGTACCTGGTGGCAGTGGTTTACTGATGGTTTTCTGTTTTCTGTTTGCGGTGAAAACCGATTCACTAGGCAGATTTTGTCGTGGCGCTGATTATAGTTAAAGGATCAGGAAAAATTAGGCGCAGTGCGCCTCCTCAATCTTAATTGATGGACTTGAAGCTTCATTGTTGAGATGCTTTTTACAGAAAACAGAAAACTGAGGTTTTTATGAAAACCAAGAATCCAGAACCTCCAAAAGAGTCCCTGGAAAAGGCGGGATTGAACATCCTCCAGGCCATGGAACTGGCCATCGCCCATGAGCTGGAGGCTCGGAAGAGCTATCTGGCCCTGGCCCAGGAGACGGATGATCCGGAGTTGAAGGGGCTCTTGCGGGAGATCGCGGCGGAAGAGGCCCACCACGAAGCCACCCTCAGGAGCCGCCTGCGTCTCTACGAGGAAAAACAGATGCTGCGGGCCACCATCTCCCGCTACGTCAGCCCCGAGGTTTGCGAAGAGATCCTAAAAAATCCTGAGCTGTTGCAGCTGGGGGGGCGACGCCAACACGTCACCGTCCTGTTTGCGGATATCCGCAGTTTCACCGCCATGTCCGAGACCATGGCCCCGGAGGCGGTGGTGGAGGTGCTGAATAATTACTTTACCGAGATGGTGGAACTGGTTTTCCGGTACCGGGGCACCCTGGACAAGTTCGTGGGCGACGCCCTGATGGCCGTCTTCGGGGTGCCGGTGCCGCTGCCCCGGGCTGCGACCCGGGCGGTGGAGTGCGCTCTCGCCATGCAGCGCCGCCTGGCCGATATGCGGGAACAGGGGCGCACCCCCGTCCAGGGCATGCGCATCGGCATCAACACCGGGGAGGCCATCGTGGGCAACATCGGCTCGGACCGGCGCATGGATTTCACCGTGGTGGGCGACGTGGTGAACGTCGCGGCCCGCCTTCAGGAGTTGGCCAAGGACCTGGAAGCCGACACCCTCATCAGCGAGGCCACCTTCCGGGAACTGGAGGGGAAGTTCAACCTGGTTCCCGAAGAGGCGGTGGTGTTGCGGGGCCGCAAAGAGCCCACCACAATTTACCGGTTATTGCCCTGAAGATTGAGCCTGGCAATTAACCAGATGCCGCCATAGGCGGGGCCGGGGCCCCAAAAGAGCCTACCAATTCCACTTTGCCCCGGTTCTGAGTAAATTTTGGTCAGTGCCGCGGTTTCCCGGCCATGGGTCCTGGGGTCACCACCGGCAATTTGAACAAAAATTCACCTGAATCATGGGACCCGCCTTGCCGGGGTGGCTCCAGTGGGGCGGTTAGCCCCCCCTGAAGCCGCGGCAGCCGGAGGCGGAGCGGGACGGAATTCCTGGGGTGGCGCGGCTTTGGCGGCAGTGCCGGCGGTGCCGCTGAGACCTCGCGGCAAAAAAAAGACTTCGTGAAAAAATTATTGACAAGAATTGAGAGATAGACTATTGTAAAAATCTGGATGGCATGTGAAATTTTTCACATTTTTCCAAAGGTTGCCCATTGAGACTAACAAATATTAAAGCCCGAGGAGGGAACTAGATGGCTTTGGTAAATCCGCTTGGCAAAGAGAAAAAATTAAAACCCTTGCTGCTTTCCCCGGCCGAGGTGGCCGAAGCAAAGAAGCGGGCTAAGGAACTCACCGTGGTCACCCTGACCTCCCGGGAAACGGCCGATCTCATCATGATGGGCATCGGCGGTTTTACCCCCCTGGACGGCTTCATGGGCCAAGCTGACTGGAAAGGCTCCGTCGGCGACCTGAAACTCACCGACGGCACCTTCTGGCCCATCCCCGTCACCATGTCCGTCAACCAGGGCAAGGCCGATTCCATCAAGATCGGCCAGGAAGTCCTCCTGGTGGACGCAGAGACCGAAGAGATGATGGGGACCATGAAGGTCACCGAGAAGTACAAGATCGACAAAAAGTGGGAATGCAAGCAGGTCTTCACCACCGATGACATGGACCACCCGGGCGTGCAGATGGTCATGGGCCAGGAAGCAGTCAACCTGGCGGGCACCGTCAAGGTCTGGAGTGAAGGCCCCTTCCCGAAACAGTATCCCGGCCTCTACATGCGGCCCTGGGAAACCCGGAAGATGTTTGAGGACAAGGGTTGGGAAACCATTGCC
>JBGPBR010000229.1:0-4150 GCA_041481325.1 Desulfobaccia bacterium | reverse complement strand
CCATCGGGCGCACCGACTTCCCGGGCGGCTCCTACGAGGACTTGATCAACGCGGTGCGCACCAAGATCTTCCCCCTCGGAGACCACTACACCGTCTTCTCGGGCCACGGCCCGGTCACCACCGTGGGCCAGGAGAAAAAGTACAACCCGTTTTTTTGATTTTTTTATAAGGGGGGAGGGCCAGGGACTGTAGGGGCGGTTCGCGAACCGCCCCTACAACCCCACCCCCCTAGAAACCCCCTCCCAACCCTGAAATGGTGGCCGATGAAGGCGGGGCCCGGGGCCCCGAGCCCACCGGCGAAAGCTAAACTTAATGGGTTGGGGGAGGAGGTTTGGAGGAGGGGGCAGGGGTCTGGACCCCTGGCCTCCTCCTCCAAGGACTTGCTCATGATCTTCACCGGCAAGCGCATTTTGTTAGGGGTGTCCGGCGGCATTGCGGCGTACAAGGCCGCGGAGTTGGCCCGGCGGCTGATTGGCGCCGGGGCGCAGGTCAAGGTGGTCATGACCCGGGCGGCCATGGAGTTCGTGGCGCCTCTGACCTTCCAGGCCCTCACCGGGGAGCGGGTGGCCACCGCCATGTTCGGCCCCGAAAGCCAGCCCCTGGAGCACCTCACCCTGGGCCAGGAGGTGGACGCCATCGTCCTGGCGCCGGCCACCGCCAACCTCATCGGCAAGCTGGCCGGAGGGATCGGCGACGATTTGCTTACCACCGTGCTGCTGGCGGCCACCAAACCGGTGCTGGTCTGCCCGGCCATGAACCCGGAGATGTGGAAAAACCCGGTGGTTAAGGAGAACCTGGGCCGCCTTCAGGCCCGGGGCTTTCAGATCATGGAGCCGGGGGCGGGGGAGTTGGCCTGCGGCGCGGTGGGGGTGGGTAGGCTGCCGGAGCCCGAGACCATCGTGGAGGCCGGCGCCCGCTTGGTGAGCCCCCAGGACCTCGCCGGCTGCCGGGTGCTGGTCACCGCGGGCCCCACCCATGAAGATTTTGACCCGGTGCGGTTTCTGACCAACCGTTCCAGCGGCAAGCAGGGTTACGCCCTGGCTCGGGTGGCCTGGCGCCGCGGGGCGGCGGTCACTCTCATCAGCGGCCCTGCGTCTCTGCCGGTTCCCTACGGGGTGGAGCTGGTTCCGGTGCGCTCGGCCCGGGACATGGAGGAAGCGGTGCTGGCCCGGTTTCCGGATGTGGAGGTATTGCTCATGGCCGCGGCGGTGAGCGACTACCGGCCAACTCTGTCGGAAATCCGCAAGATCAAGCGAGCCAAGGTGGAGATGCAGTTTCACCTGACTCGAAACCCCGATATTCTGAAAAGCGTGGGTTCGCTCAAGAAGGGCCAAATCATGGTGGGCTTCGCGGCGGAAACCCACGACCTGGAGGCCGAAGCCCGGCGGAAGATGCAGGAGAAAAACCTGGATCTCATCGTGGCCAACGACGTCAACCGGCCTGATTCCGGCTTCCAGGTGGACACCAACGAAGTCACCCTGCTCACCCGGGAAGGGGAGGTGGCGCGGCTGCCCTTGCTCAGCAAAGAGGAAGTGGCGGAGCGGATTCTGGACCGGGTGGCCGCCTGGCTGGCGGCCCGGCAGGAGAAGGTCCGTGCCTGAGAACCCGGTCAACGAATTGCGGGAACTGGTGGCGGGACTCTCAGAGTGGCTGCGCTACCAGCGGCGCCTGGGCCTCCGGGGGCTGCCGGGGGAAGTGGCGGCCAAATCCAAGGAAGAGCCGGTTCAGGAGGCAGAGCTCCTTACCCTGGAGGAGATCCGGGAGGAGATGGGGAAGTGCCGGAGGTGCAAGCTCTACCCCGGGGCCAAGCAAATGGTGTTCGGGGAGGGGCCGCCCAACGCCCGCCTGATGTTTGTGGGGGAGGCGCCGGGGGCCGAAGAAGACTTGCAAGGCAGGCCCTTCGTGGGCACCGCGGGGCAGCTTTTGAACAAGCTCCTGGGCAAACTGGGGCTGCGCCGGGAGGAGGTCTACATCACCAACGTGGTGAAAAGCCGCCCCCCGGGGAACAGGGACCCGGAGGCTGATGAAATTGCGGCCTGCCTGCCGTTCCTGGAGAAACAGATCAAGGCTATCCGGCCCCTGGTGATCGTCACGTTGGGGCGCATCGCCACCCACGCCTTACTTAGCACCAAGGAGCCGCTGACCCGGCTGCGCGGCAAGTGGCAGCGTTATGACCGCATCAGGGTGATGCCCACTTTCCATCCCTCCTACCTCGTGCGCTCCCCCCAGGAGCGGCACAAGACCTGGGCGGACATGCAGCAGGTCATGGAGTACCTGGCTTCCCATGAAGAAACGTAATTTTGCCCTCCTGATGATCGCAACCCTGCTCTGCTTTCCGGGGAGCCTGGGGGCGGCCGGCGACCGGGCCGTCTACGTGCTCAAGGCCGCGGGCTCCATCAACCCGGGCCTGGCCGAGTTCATCCTGGAGGGCCTGCGCCTGGCGGAAACCGAGAAGGCCGAGGCCCTGGTAATCGAACTGGACACCCCGGGCGGGCTGGATTCCTCCATGCGCCAGATCGTCCAAGCTATCAGCAACTCCAAGGTGCCGGTGGTGGTCTACGTCTATCCGCGAGGAGCAGGGCCGCCTCGGCCGGGGTCTTCATCACCATTGCGGCGGACGTGGCCGCCATGGCCCCGAACACCAATATCGGGGCGGCCCACCCCGTGTCCATCGGCATGGGGGGCAAGATGGATAAGACCATGGAAAAGAAGGTGGTCAACGATTTTGTGGCTTACGGCCGGGCCCTGGCCGAAGAGCGGGGCCGCAATCCCGACTGGATGGAGAAGGCCATCCGCCAGAGCGTTTCCATCCCGGCCTCCGAAGCCTTGAAACTCAAGGTCATCGACGTGGTGGCGGACAGCCTGGAGGATTTGCTCACCAAGATCAACGGCCGACGGGTGACGGTGGGCGGGAAACCCCGGGTCCTTAATACCGCCGGGGTGCCGGTCAAGGAAATCCCCGAGGGGTTGCGGTTCCGGGTGCTCAAGTACATCGCCGACCCCAACATCGCCTTTATCCTGCTGATGATCGGCCTGGCGGGCATCTACTTCGAGCTGGCCCATCCCGGAGTAGTGCTGCCCGGGGTGGTGGGCGGCATCTGCCTGCTCCTGGCCTTCTTCGCCTTTCAGACCCTGTCCATCAATTATATCGGCATCCTGCTGATTTTCCTGGCTTTTGTCTTTTTTATCCTGGAGTTCAAGGTCACCAGCTACGGGCTTCTGTCCCTGGCCGGGGTGGTGTCGCTCTTTTTGGGGGCCATCATGTTGTTTGGGGGGGGGCCGGGCATGGAAATTTCCTGGAGTGTGCTGATTCCCACGGTGCTGACGGTGTCGGCCTTTTTCATCCTGGTGGCGGGCATCGTCTTCCGCAGCCATCTCCGGCGCTCCGTGACGGGCACCGCCGGGATGGTGGGAGAGCGGGGCGTGGCCCATTCGGATCTCAAGCCCGAGGGCCAGGTTTTCGTGCACGGCGAGTACTGGCATGCGGTAAGCCCTGAACCCATTGAGGCGGGGGAACCCGTGGAGGTGGTGCAAGTTATCGATCTCAAGCTCCTGGTGCGCCGGGCGCAAAAATCATCATAAGGAGACGAGCTATGCCCATTTACGGAATGGTGCTGCTGGCGCTGGCCTTTTTCTTCCTGATCAGCGCTGTTAAGATTTTGAACGAGTACGAGCGGGGAGTGATCTTTCGGCTGGGGCGGGCCCTGCACTTTGCCAAAGGCCCGGGCCTCATCCTCCTCATCCCCATGGTGGACCAACTGGTCAAGACCAACCTGCAGCTGGTGACCTATGAAGTCCCCTCCCAGGACGTCATCACCCGGGACAACGTCACGGTGAAGGTGAACGCGGTGGTCTACTTCCGGGTCATCGATCCCATGAAGGCGGTCATCGAGGTCAGGGACTACTACAGCGCCACCCAGCTGCTGGCCCAGACCACCCTCAGGAGCGTTTGCGGCCAGGTGGAGCTGGACGACCTGCTGGCGGAACGGGAGAAGGTCAACGCCCAGCTGGCGGACATCCTGGACAAGCAAACCGAACCCTGGGGCATCAAGGTGACCCTGGTGGAGGTGCGCTCCATCGACCTGCCCATCGAGATGCAGCGGGCCATCGCCAAGCAGGCGGAGGCGGAGCGGGAACGCCGGGCCAAAAT
>JBGPBR010000228.1:0-4154 GCA_041481325.1 Desulfobaccia bacterium | reverse complement strand
TATTTTTATTAACCGGTCTTCGGGCGCCCATGGGCACCCAGAGTGAATTGGGTGGAGCTTAGGTAGCCGCAGGCTTTACCGTGAAGGTCCAAAACCCCCTAAATCACCCTTTTGCAAAGGGGGACTTAAAACCCCCCTTTAATAAAGGGGGGTAGGGGGGATTTTTCATCCCCGCGGGTGAGACAAGCTTTTGGTTCATGGACGTTTAGCCTGCACTTCACAGGCGGCTTGCGGGTGCCACTTTTTCACCGGGCGAGGCGGAATTGAAGCAGACTGCCGCGCTAACTTCGGGAGTAAGGGATGCCGTACGCAGTTCTGGACGATCTGGTCAAAATGGTTTCCGAGGAAGAACTGGCCCAATTGACCGCGGAGACAGGGGACCTTCCCGACTCCGGGGTGGTGGCTGAAGTCATCGCCGGGGCGGAGGCGGAAATCGATTCCTACCTGGCGGTGCGCTACCAGGTGCCGGTGTCGCCGGCGCCCGAGAGGCTGAAAGCGCTGTCCGTGGACCTGGCTCTTTATCATCTTTACAGCCGTCGCGGGGTGGCCCCGGAGGTGCGCCGGCGCCGTTACGAAGATGCGGTCGCCTTCCTGAAGCTGGTGGCCGCGGGCCAGGCCTTGATCGAAGGAGCCGGCACGGAGGCCCCGGACCGCGGCACTCAGGAGGAATTCACCGCGGCCTCCCGGCAATTCGGCCGGGATATCCTGGCCGACTGGTAAAGAGGCGGCCCCGTGACGGACTATGACTGGAATACCCTGGAAGACGCGGTGCTGGCGGCTCTTAACGCCCGGTTGGGCGACCGGGTCAAGACCCTCAAGACCTATCAGGGGGACTATCGGTCCGACCTCAAGCGGCAAGGATGGCGTCTGCCCGCAGTGCTGGTGATGCTGCGCCAGAGCCGGGCCGAGCAGGTGGCCGCCGGGTCCTTCGACGTGGAACTGGACTTTACCATCCTGGCGGCAGCCCGGGAGCTCCGGGGAGAAGACGCGGGCCGGCGGGCGGCGGGCGGGGTCTACGAGATCCTGGCAGGGGTGCGCCAGGCCTTGTGGCACCAGGACCTGGACCTGGAGATCCTGCCTTTCAGCCTGGTCCGGGAAGAGCCGCTGCTCAACACCCGGGAATTTATCGTCTACGCGGCCCATTATCGCACCGGGGCCGTGCGGGACGTGGTGGAGGGAGGGCCAGGGACTTTTTCGTAAGCGGTCCCTGCCCTCCCTTTGCACCCCATTCCCAACCCGACCTTGAGCAAACCTTAAGGGGTTGGGGGAGGGAGTTTGAGGGAGGGGGCAGGAGCCCTCGCCCCTGGCCCCCACCCTCAAAATATCCGAGGAGAAAGAACCATGACCCGGTCCATCCGGAACTTTCTGGCTACCCACAACCTTCTGGCCGTATCGGCCGGCCGGCGGGAGGTGGCCATGAACGTGGAGCAGGAGCTGGACACCACCTTGCTGGCGGACCTGAACTCCATTCTCAACTACCAGGCCCGGAGGTTTGCCAACCGGGAGGAGCTCACCGGCAAGGAGGAGGCGGACCGCCTCCACGAGCTGGGAGGCAGGGTGGCCGGGACCCTCACCTTTCCCCGGGCCCAGCCCCAGCACTTCGCCTTGCTGCTGGCCTACGCCCTGGGCGCGGTGGCGACCACCCCGCTGGGGACCGCGGGCTACCGTCACCTGATTCTCCCGTTAACCGGCGAGACGGACGCGGCCCGGTCCAATCCTTCTTTCACCGCGGCCATGCGCTTCGGGCGCCAGGTCCTCAAGCGGCGCTTTGCCTCCTGCTTCGTGGACCAGGTAAAGCTGGAGTTTTCCAAGGACGGCTGGGCCAAGATCAGCGGCGGGGTGAAGGGC
This sequence comes from Desulfobaccia bacterium, assembly GCA_041481325.1. Classification (GTDB taxonomy): domain Bacteria; phylum Desulfobacterota; class Desulfobaccia; order Desulfobaccales; family 0-14-0-80-60-11; genus DASWLF01. The sequence continues at coordinate 2,306 of JBGPBR010000228.1, read as the reverse complement.
AGCGGCAAGGTGGAGGACAATACCCAGGTGGAGGACGTGACCGCGCCTTACAACGCCGCCGCCCTGACCCTGGCGGCGCACGGGGTGGAGGGGGCGGACGCCGCGGCGCGGCTAAGCAACGTCCAGGCCGTCAAGGTGCTGAATCCCGCCACCCAGGCCTGGGACGAAGTGGCCTACGCCGCGGTGTCGGACGCGGTCCCCGGGGTAATCGCCATCACCCCGCCGGGGGGCGACGCCGCCCCCACCACCTACCGGCTCTATTACCTGCCCCGGGAGAGCGGCTGGATGGCTTTCCCGCCCCGGGTGGAAGAGCCGCCCCTGAAGGTGAGCGATCTCACCGTGACCCTGGGAGGACGCTGGGACGGGGCCGGATTTGCCGGCGGACATCAACTGGCCGCGGAGCTGCGGGCCGTGACCTGGACGCTCAAAAATAACCTGACCCCGGAATGCACCCCCGGCGCCGGCAGCAGCTACGCCAACCGCGCCTTCAGGACCGGACGGGAACAGAGTCTGAAATTCGACCGGGACTTCCGGGACTTCCTGCTGGCCCAGAACCTCAGAGACAACGACCTCCTGGCGGTGCGCCTCCTGGCCCGGGGCCCGGAGTTCGAGCCGGGCCTGCACTACCAGGTGGAACTGGTCTTCCCCCGGGTGGCGGTGCTGAGCGCCCCGGTGCGTACCGCCCAGCGCCGCCTGGGAGAAGAGGTGGAGTTCGCGGTCCTGGAGGACGACGACTTCGGCTCGGTGGTGGTTTCAGTGCAGAATATGGTTAGCAGCTACGCGGCGTAGATGAATTATTGGGGGGAGGGCCAGGGAGCACTTATGAAAAACTCCCTGCCCTCCCCCCCAAAACCCGGAGGCAACATGGCCAGGATACTAAGCGAAGAGCGCCAGGCGCTGGCGGTGGCAGACCCGGTTTCGGGTTCGGTGGTCACCCTGTATTATCGCCGGCCCACCTCGGAGGAGCGGGTGGCCTACCAGTTGTCGGCCTACCGCATCGAAGGCGGGGCGCGCCAGTTCTGTCTGGGGGAGACCAGGGTCAAGTTCGGGCTGGAGATCTTGGTGGGCTTCGGGGCCGGGGATTTTCTCGTCCAGGAGGACGGGCACCAGGTCCCCCTGGATCCGGAACGGCACCCGGATTGGAAGGTTCGCCTGTCGGAGCACGCTTCGGACCTGGTTTCCTATCTGGCCCAACAGATCTTTGAAGGAATGCGGCTGGCCCCCCGGGGGGAGCCGGAGTGAGGCTGAGGGGGCCGGAGCGCCAGGGAGGCCTTGAAGATTGGCCGCTGCTGGCCGAGCTTCAGGCCATTGCCCGGGGCGGTCTGTGCGGGCCCGCAGAGAGGCGGAGCTGCCGCACCGAGGCCGGCTCCTTCGCCGATTGGGCCTGCGGCGCCTGCCGGGAGTTCCTGCGGCCCGAAGCCATTTCCCCCTGGACCTTACACCTGGTCTTCCTGTACCGGCTCAGCCGGTCCGGCTACCCTTTCAAGGCCAACGATCTGACCCTGGAGACCTGGCTGCTGTTAGGCACGGTGCGGCGAGTGTTCGAAGGAGTCCAGCGAGGACGGCATGAGCAGTGATAAAGGCAAAAGTGAGTTGGATAATTTCCGGGCGGCCCAGGAGGAGATGCTGAACCTCAGCCGGGAATACAGCCGGGCGCGTTCGTCGGTCTGGGCCGAGGAGACCAGGAACCTTAATGAGACCTGGGACGCCTTCTCCCGGGAGTGGCAGGGAGGCCTGGAGGCGATGACGGCCCGGGCCGTCGACAGTTTCGCCCAAATCGCGGCCCGGGGAGAAGCCGCGGCAGACCTCCTGAGCCAGAGCTGGGGAAAGTCCCTGGCAGGCATCTCCGGGGACTTCGAGGACTGGGGTGAGAACTTTCTCCAAACTCTAGGCAAGGTGGCTTCGGCCTGGATGGGTGCCGCGGGCGGCGGTGCCGCCAGCGGCGGCTGGTCGTCTTTGCTGGGGGCGGCCCTGGATTTCGGCGGCTGGTTCCACCAGGGCGGCATCGTGGAAGCCCACCGGGGCATGGTGGTGCCCACCGGAGGCTTCCTCGCCGACGAACAGCTCATCCTGGCCCAGACCGGCGAGGGCATCCTGCCCCGGGAGTCCATAGCCCGCCTGGGAGAGCAAAATTTCGAGGCCCTGCGCACCGGGCGCTTTGAGTTGAGCCCGGCGGCAGCCGGGTCCCGTTCCGAGATCACCATCCAGGTCCAGAGCCTGGACGCCGCGGGCGTGGCCGGCCTGGACTGGGACCGGCTGGTGCAGCGCCATCTCCTGCCGGCCCTGGAAAAAGAAGCGGGCCGGCG
>JBGPBR010000227.1:0-4161 GCA_041481325.1 Desulfobaccia bacterium | reverse complement strand
TGAGGTCATGGCGGCGCTTGAGCTGCACGTCGATGCCGCTCCAGCCCTCGGCCACCATCTGCCGGTTGCGCACCAGCCGGTTGTAGATGGCCACCAACCCAATAGCAAGCGCCGCCGCCAGGCCCAAAAGCACATAGAGTGCGGTCATCAAAACCCCTCCGGTCGGGTTGTTTATCCATTGGCGCCGGCGTCCCGCCGGGGCAGGAATAATATGGGGCGGGCCGTACCCGCCGGCTATTTTTCGGTGGGCCGTGCCCACCCTACATTACTATCGGTCTTCTCTTCGCATGGACAGGGGGCGTTCTTATGCACCAGCCGTTCCAGCCGGGCGCAGTAGAGGGCCTGGAAGGTCCGGCACGACCCGGCCCCGTCCACCGCCTCCACCTGGGGGAAGGAGGCGTGTTCACAGGTGAGGTCGCACCATTTCATGCGTCTTGCAAGCCCTTTCTGTCTAATCCGGCGCCCGTTAGCTAATGGTGGGCTGTGCCCATCCTACATTAAGGCACCGGCGGGACGCCGGTGCCACTATTTATTTTCCCAACTTAAGGGATTGGGGGTGGGGGTGTGGGGTAGTTTTTCGTAAGTGTAAGGGCTTTTGCCCTTAGTCCCCTCCCGCAAATCTTTTCTCCTTTCCCTTTTCGTCCCTACCCCTTGGCCTTCCTGGCCACCACCTCACAGGCCGCCTCCAGTTATAGGGCGGCCTGTGGCCGCCAAAATTCGGCGGGCACGGCCCGCCCTATGGAGACTGGCGCAGGCTTGATAAATAAATGTCAAATTAATTACGGATAAGCACTAAGTCTTCGCCAGAGAGATTCGGAAACCTAGGCACCTACCGCCACCTCAAAAGGATATAAAACAATTTCTCCGGTAGTTTCGGGTACATCCTCCTCTCCGAAACTCTCAAGATAAAGTTCTACGGCCTCCCTGAGGTTAGCCTGAGACTCCTCAATGGTTTTGCCCGACTCACTACCCCCAATTCTAAGCAATGAGCCACACACCAGTTCTCTTCCTTGGTAATTACCGCGGTGAATTTCTTAGAAATCATCTTATCCCCTGGCCTTCCGGGCCACCACCTCATATGCCTGCTCCAGGGCCTGGGGGATACCCGCCAGGTCCGGGCCGCCGGCCTGGGCCATGTCGGCCTTGCCGCCGCCGCTGCCGCCCACCACGGGCGCGATGGCCTTAATAATCTCCCCGGCATGGAAGCGCTTAGTGAGGTCTTTGCTCACTAGGGCGATGAGCATGGCCTTGTTCCCCGCGGCCGCGCCCAGGACCACGATGCCGCTTTGCAAGCGTTGCAGCAGCTTGGCGCCAAAATCTCGCAACCCTTTGGGATCGGCGGCCTCCACTTTCAGGGCCAGGACCTTAATGCCGTCCACCTGGCGCACCTGGTCCAGGAGGTCCCCTGCCTGAGCCGCGGCCACCCGCCCTTTCAGGGTCTCCACTTCTTTTTCCAGGTCCTTCTGGCGCTTGAGGGTTTTGTCCAGGCGGGTCAAGAGGTCCGCCCGGCTCCCCTTGAGCAGGCCCGCGGCCTTATCCAGTTCCCGCTCCAACTCCTGGGTCAACTTCACCGCTGCCGGGCCGCACACCGCCTCCAGGCGCCGGATGCCTGCAGCCACCGAGGCCTCGCCGGTGAACTTGCACAGCCCCAGGTCGCCGGTGCGCTCCGCGTGGGAACCGCCGCACAGCTCCCGGCTCAGCTCGGGAATGGAGACCACCCGCACCTCCTCGCCGTATTTTTCTTCGAACAGGGCCGTGGCCCCGGCCTCCAGGGCCTGGTTCACGGACATGCGGTCCGTCTGCACCGGCAGGTTGGCCGCGATGGCGGCGTTGAGGTCCAGTTCGATGTCCGCCAGTTCCTCCGGGCTGATGGCCTTAAAATGAGTGAAGTCGAAGCGCAGGCGCTCGGGGTCCACCAGCGAGCCGGACTGCTTCACGTGCTCGCCCAGGTGGCGCCGCAGCACCGCCTGGAGGATGTGGGTGGCGGTGTGGTGCCGGGCGATGCGGCGCCGGCGCTCCGGGTCCACCTCCAGGTGCGCTTCGTCGTTGACCTTCACCACGCCGGCCTCCACCTTCCCCTGGTGCACGATGAGGTCGTTGGGGAGCCGTTGGGTGTTGGTCACCCGGATGCCCCAGCCATCCCCGGCGATGACGCCGGTGTCGCCCACCTGGCCGCCGGCTTCGCCGTAAAAGGGGCTGGAGGCGGTGACCACTTCCACTTCCTCTCCCGCCTTGGCTTCTTCCCCGTGGCCTTCATGGGTGATGAGGGCCATGACGGTGCTGTCCGCCTCCAGGGCCTCGTAGCCCAGGAAATGGGTGGGGGGCCATTGGGCCAGGTCCTGGTAGACTTGGGGAATCTCGGCGCCGGCGCCGCCCCGCCAGGCCTGGCGGGAGGCCTCCCGCTGGACCCGCATGTGCTCTTCGAAGCCTTCCAGATCCAGCACCAGCCCTTCTTCCCGCAGGGTGTCTTGTACTAAGTCCAAAGGAAAGCCGTAGGTGTCGTAAAGTTTAAAGGCCACTTCGCCGGGCAAAATCTTGAGATTGTGGGTCCTGAGGTAGTCCAACTCCTCCCCCAGGAGCTTCAGGCCGTGGTCCAGGGTGTCGGCGAAGCGTTCTTCTTCGCCGGTCACCACCTGGGTCAGGAAGTCCCGGGCGGTGGCGAGCTCGGGGTAGACATCCTTCATGAGCTCCACCACCCCGGTGCACACCCCGGTGAGGAAGGGGCTCTTCAGATTCAGGAGGCGCCCGAAACGGATGGCCCGGCGCATGATGCGCCGGAGCACGTAGCCCCGGCCTTCGTTGGCGGGCAGCACCCCGTCGGCGATCAGAAAGGCGGTGGCCCGGGAGTGGTCGGCAATCACCCGGAAGGCCACGTTCTCGAGTACGTCTTTGCCGCCGTAGCCCCGGCCCGCCATTTCTTCGATGCGGGCGATCACCGGGCGCAAGAGGTCGCAGTCGAAGTTGCTCTTGACCCCCTGGACCACGGCGCAGAGCCGCTCCAGCCCCATGCCGGTGTCGATGCTGGGCTTGGGCAGGGGATTAAGGACCCCGTCGGCGCTGCGGTTGAACTGCATGAACACCAGGTTCCAGATCTCGAGATACCGGTCGCATTCGCACTTGCCGATGCCGCACTCGGGGCCGCAGGCCATGGCCTCGCCCTGGTCGATGAGGATCTCGGAGCAGGGCCCGCACGGCCCGGTGTCGCCCATGGCCCAGAAGTTGTCCTTCTCCCCCAGGCCCACGATCCGGTCCCGGGGCAGCCCGGCGATCCGCTCCCAGAGGCGGGCCGCTTCCTCGTCTTCGTGGAACACCGTGGCCCAGAGCTTCTCCGCCGGCAGTTTGTAATGCCGGGTGAGCAGCTCCCAGGCCATCTCGACGGCCCCTTCCTTGAAGTAGTCGCCGAAGGAGAAGTTCCCCAGCATCTCGAAGAAGGTGTGGTGCCGGGCGGTGAAGCCCACGTTTTCCAGGTCGTTGTGCTTGCCGCCGGCCCGGACGCACTTCTGGGAGCTGGCGGCCCGGGTGTAGGGGCGGACCTCCTCACCCAGAAACACCTTTTTGAACTGGTTCATGCCGGCATTGGCGAACAGCAGGGTGGGGTCGCCGGCGGGCACCAGGGAGGAACTGGCTACCCGGGTGTGCCCCATCTCGGCGAAAAACCGCAGGAAGGCTTCCCGGATCTCACGGCTGGTCATGGGGTCGGCTGCTCCTGTTCGGGGGCGGTTTGGGGCAGCATCCCGTGCAGGCCGCGGATCTGTTTTTCCAGCTCCCCGGCGACCTCCGGATGCTCCTTGAGATAGGCCTTGGCGTTTTCCCGGCCCTGGCCGATGCGCTCATTGCCGTAACTGTACCAGGCGCCGCTTTTTTGGATTAGATTTGCCTGGGCGGCCAGGTCCAGCAGGTCCCCTTCCACGGAAATCCCCTGGCCGAAAATGATATCGAACTCCGCCTCCCGGAAGGGCGGCGCCAGCTTGTTCTTCACCACCTTCACCCGGGTGTGGTGGCCGATGACGTCGTTGCCTTCCTTGATGGCGGTGACCCGGCGGATATCCAGGCGCATCGAGGCGTAAAACTTCAGGGCGTTGCCGCCGGTGGTGGTTTCGGGGTTGCCGAACATCACCCCGATCTTGTGGCGGATCTGGTTGATGAAGACCACCGAGGTCA
>JBGPBR010000226.1:0-4170 GCA_041481325.1 Desulfobaccia bacterium | reverse complement strand
TGGAACTTTGACGCCTTTATCGGCCATTGGACCGAATGGACCCTGCACAACCCGGTAATCATGGGGCAGGGGTTCTCCCGGCAGCTCCTCATGTCAGACGCCCACACCTGGTTGTTCTACATCACCAGAATCGACCACTTCCTGCTGCTGCCGCCGGCCTTTTACCTCTTCTACCGCGGCCTCAAGGCCCTGGCCCGGGAGCCGCGCTCCGAAGAGTTCGGGGGGCGCTGATGTCCTTATATCTTGCGCCCCTGTGGATTCTGGAATACGCCGCTGCGGTAAGCGTCATTATTTTTACCTGCCTGGCCCTGAGACAGAGCCGTATCCTGGTGGCCCGGGACCCGGAAAACGCCCTGTGGCTCTTCCTCAATTGGATGGCCATCATCTTCGTGATCTTCGGCTTTACCCATATCATTTCCCATGGCCTGCAGGATCTCATCGCCTACTGGAATCATCCCCAATTGGGCGAGGCTCGCCGGATCTTCGGCGGCTTCGATACCATCATCTACGTCACCGTGGCGACCTTCACCTTCTTCTTCCACCGCATCCAGCGCCTGTACCGCCGCATGGAAGCGGACCACCACCACCTGGAGGAGACCAGCCACGAAATCCTGGCCCTGAACCGGGAGATGGAGGCCCTGGTGATGGAGCGCACCATGTCGGAGATGGCCTTGGGCATGGCCCACGGCATCCGCAACCCCCTGCACGTCATCGGCGGCTTCAGCCACCGGCTCTTGAAAAAGACGGACGAATCGGACCCCACCCGGGCCTGGGCCACGGCCATCGCCGAGGAGGCCCGGCGCATCGAGCAGATGGTGGAGCGCTTCGAAACCCTGGCCCTGCGGAAGACCTCCTTCTTCACCCAGGAGGATCTGAACGCCATCGTCCGGAGCACCGTGGATCTGGTGCGCCCGGAACTCAAAGCCAAGAGTATCAACCTGGTGGCGGATTTTTGCCCCACGCCCCTGATGGGCCGCCTCAACAAGCACCTGCTGAAGGTGGCCATTTCTCACCTGATGCGCAACGCCATCGAAGCCATGCGTCCGGGAGGGAACCTCATGGTGCAAACCTCCAGGGACAAGAGCTTCGCCATTTTAGTGATCCGGGACACCGGCCGGGGCATGGCGCCGGACGTGGTGGACAAGGTCTTCCTGCCCTTTTACACCACCAAGCTGGGGGGCACCGGTTTGGGAATGGTGTTCGTGCGCCAGATCGTGGACGAGCACCGGGGCGTCATCACCCTGGATAGCAAGCTGGGACAGGGGACCACGGTGACCATCAGGCTGCCCCACCGCTTTGCCGAGACCCCTGGCGTGTCGGAGGAGGCGAGTTCCTCATCTCCCCTGACATCGTCTGGAGACTCCCAAGGTTAATCATCAATGGAATGAATATCTTATGGCAGGATAATAGGTGGGTGTATTCTAAGATACTTGATAGTAATATAATCTTGATTTCTCGTTCCCAAGCAGGAGCTTGGGAACCAGGATGCGAACCATTATCGTACCGGGCAGCCCAGATTGCTGACCGGAGGTCACCCCAGGGCCGCAATTTATCTCGCCCGCACCCTCCGGCACCTCAGCGCTTGTCGGCCTCGGCCCGGGAGACCAGCCAGTAGATGAGGCCGCAGACCAGGATCCCGGACAGATACAGGCCTTCCAGCCAGATATCCTGATGGCCCAGGGAGGACACCAGCACCTTCCGGATAAAGGCCACCAGGGCCACCCCCACAAACAGGTGCAGCTTGAAATTCCCGCCCCGCAGGCGATCGATCTCCATGTCCAGGAGTTCGATGACCACCCAGAGGACCAGCACCGAGCCGATGGCCCCCACCAGGCCCTTGTCCAGGTGCCCCAGGGCGACCTGGCCCACATCCTGGACGATGAGGGCCACGGCTCCCAAGGCCAGGCCCAGGAGGCCCACCACCAGCAGGATGTTGAGGCCGAAGGTGAAGCGCTGGGAAAACCGGATGAGGGCGGAATCCAGCTTCTGCGACAGGAAGACCCGGCGAATCTCCTCTTCGTGATAGGTCCGGGCGATGACGTCCAGATTGAGGTCCAATATCCGGTTCACAGCCTCCAGGGTCGCGCCCCTAAAACGCGGCTCCACTTCCGCCTCCACGATCTGCACCAGGCGCTGGCGCACCAGGTTCATGCCCACGTAGACGAAATGGGCCGAGAGCCCGATGCGCACGTGGGCGTGGCCGATGCGTTGCAGGCGCTGGAAATAGCGCTCGTCGTAAGGCCCCTGAAAGAGGGACAGCAGCCAGTCCCGGTGCAGGGGCTGCAGCCGGGGCAACTGCTCTTCCTTCAGAAATTTGCCGGCGTCCGGCAGTTGCAGGAAGTGGTTGTAAAAATCCCCCACTATCCGGTCGGCGTGGGAGGCAACGATGGGGAGCAGTCCCTTCAGGGTCTCCATCTCCAACTCGGTGAAGCGGTAATTGTCCTTGATCTCCTGGAAGGTGCGCATGGCCGGGCTCCTGGGGGGGGATTTTCATTCACTACCACAGAGCCGGGGCGCTGTAAATTCCTAGATCGGTTCGGGGCGGTAATTGTTTTGGAAAGAAAGTTGTCAGGGCCACCCCCGGCATTTATAATAGGCCGAGATTCCGGTGGCGAATATCATGAAATTTAAAGCTCTCCTGCTGATTACTCTCCTGCTGGGGCCGGGCGCCGGCGCCGCCCGGGGCACCTCCGGGCCGCCGCCCCTTACCCTGGCGGAGGCCATGCTCCTGGCGCTGCAGCACAACCCGGGTCTCAAGGCCGTGGGGATGACGGTGGAGACCGCGGAAGCGGACCTGGCCAAGGCTCGGGCCCGCTTCCTGCCCAAAGTCAACTTCACCGAGGGCTACAACTTTTCCGACAGCCCGTCCCAGGTCTTCATGAGCAAGCTGAACCAGCGGGTCTTTACCGAAAAGGACTTTCTCCTCAACAACCTCAACCATCCCAACGCCTACGGCAACTTTCGGGCCGGAATCTCCATGAGCCAGCCCCTGTTCCAGGCGGGGGAGGCTCTCCTGGGCTACCGGCAGGCGAAGCTGGGCCGGGAGATGGCCGGGGCCCTGGTGTTGAGCTCCCGGCAGCAGCTCCTGTTCCAGGTGACCCAGGCCTACTTCGGGGTGCAACTGGCCCGGGAAAGGCTCCGGGTGATGCAGCAGGCCCGGGAGACCGCGGCCCGGAATCTGAAGGTCGCCCAGGTCTGCTTCCAGGCCGGCGCGGTGGTCCAGGCCGACGTCCTGGCCGCGCAAGTCCATCTGGCCCGCCTCACCCAGGAGGAGATGACCGCGGCCAGCCAGGTGAAGATCGGCCGGAGCCTTCTCAGCACCGTGATCGGCCTGCCCGAGTCGGGCGACCGCCTCCTGGCGCCGGCCCCCCGGGAGGCGGCCCCGCCGCCGCCCCGGCTGGCGGACCTGGAAAACACCGCCCGGGAGAAGCGCCCGGATCTCAAACGCCTGGAGCTGGCGGCCCGGGTGGCCCAGCAGGAGGGCGCCAAGGCCCGGCTTAATTATCTCCCCCGGCTGCACCTGGTGGCGGAATACGACGTGGACCAGCGCCGCCTGTTCGGGAGTTCCGGGGACAGCTACACGGTGCTGGCCCTGATGAATTTCAACCTGTTCAACGGCCTCTCGGACCTGGCCCGGGTCAGGGAGTCCCGGGCCAAGGAAACCCAGGCCCGGGAGTTCAAAAGGGAGCTGGAGGACCGCATCCGGCACCAGGTGACCGAGGCCATCCTCAATCTCAAGACGGCCCACGAGTGCCTGGTGGTGGCCAGGACCGCGGTGGCCCAGGCCCGGGAGAGCCAACGCCTGATTCGTCTCAGGTATCAGGAGGGCCTCACCATCCTGGTGGACTTGCTGGCCGGGGAGGATGCCCTGAAAAACGCGGCCCTCTCGGAAGTGACGGCCTTATTCGACACCCATCTGGCCCAGGCCGGCCTGGAGCTGGCCCTGGGCACCCTCTCCGGCCCGGTCTCCGGTCAGGACGCCGGTAAATGAGCCCGGAGTTTGGCGATTTAGAGGAAGTTACAAATCTGTGGTCGGAAGCAATTTTTGGCAAAAGCGATTAGCTGAGGCAGACACCGCGACCCCGCGGCAAACTGCGCCATAGATAAAAATGCGATGAATTCCAAGAAAAGATGGCTGGGTTTGGCGGTCCTGATCCTGGGCGTGGTAAT
>JBGPBR010000225.1:0-4174 GCA_041481325.1 Desulfobaccia bacterium | reverse complement strand
GGCCCCTGGTTCATTTCCCGAGTGCGGCCCAGGGATTGACGCCATTGACAAAAATCAGCCCCTGAATTACATTGACCATACCTCAGTTAGGTGAGGCTCCTGCATAAACACAGGCCACTGCCCAGAAATGTCGAGAGACGCCAACGGGCCGAACAGGTATTACCGGATTAAGGTTTTACTTAATGTGGCTGAGCCACCCGGCTCTACGTTATGCAGTGCCAAAGCTCTACGAGTGAGGAAGGTCATTGATTGGTGCGTCATGACAGGGCCTTCCGCCGACTGGGAAGGCCCTGTTAATTTGGCCGCGGCGCCCTGAAGGAGGGGACCCCATGGAAAAAATCAAGGTGTTGGGCGAGTTCTTTTTCAGCCAGCTCCAGGGGAGACCCATCCGGGACCGCCAGGGCCGCCAGGTGGGGCGCGTGCGCGACCTGGCCATCCGGTGGGAGGGAGGCACCCCCCATGTTACGGGTATCAAGTTCGCCAGAGACGTGCAGCAGCATATCCCGGTGGAGCAGGTGACCCTGATCACCTCCACCCATGTGACCCTGGGGAATGGTCTGGATGAGGCGACCCTCATCACCATGCAGCCTAACGAAATCTATCTGGGCAAATGGATCATGGACAAGCAGATCATCGACTTGAAGGGGTCCAAAGTAGTCCGGGTGAATGACATCAAGCTGGTCTGGCTCCAGAAGGGCGACACCCAATACATCGTCCCCCAGGCGGTGGATATCGGCCTGCGAGGGCTGGCCCGGCGGCTGGGGGTGGAATTCCTCTTTCGCAAGCTCCAAAATCACTTCGTCTGGTGGGAGTTCATCCAACATCTGGAGGAAAAGACGGCCAACCTCCAACTCCGGGGCGAAAAGGGGCAGTTGGACCAGTTGCACCCCGCGGACCTGGCGGAGATCATCGAGGACCTGGACTACAAGAAGCGGGCTGATTTCATCGAAGACCTGGACGTGGAGACCGCGGCGGAAGCCTTTGTGGAGATGGAGCAGGACACCCAGATCGAGATCATCGAACACCTGGACAAACAGCAGGCCGCGGTACTGCTCCAGGAGATGCCGCCGGATGAAGCCGCCGACCTCCTGGGGGAGTTGCCCGAGGAGAAATCCGACGAACTCCTGAACCTCATGGAGCCGGAGGAGGCCCAGGAAGTCCGCGAGTTGATGGAATACGAGGAAGGCACCGCCGGGGCCCTGATGACCACCGAATATATCGCCCTGTCCGCCGAGAACACCGTGACCGAGGCCTTTGCCCAACTGCGCCGGTTGGCGGCGGAGGCCGAGACCATTTACTACCTTTATGTCCTGAAGGAAGACGAGACCCTCAGCGGGGTCATCTCCCTCAGGGAACTGTTGATGGCGGACCCCGGGGCCCGGCTCCAGGATTTCATGCAGACCCGGCTCATCTCCGTCGAGCCGCAGGACCCCGACCGCGAGGTCGCCGAGACCGTGAACAAATACAATCTCCTGGCCATCCCGGTGGTGGACGACAACCATAAGATGTTGGGGATCATCACGGTGGACGACATCCTGGAGATGCTGGTGCCGGACCGGGGCAGCCTGGAGACCTTCACCAACTTCTTTACCAGCAAACGCACCATGCGGTGAGGCGGTAATTGAAAAATCCCATTCTCCGCCGGCTCTTCCTCTTCCTGGCCATTATGGGTCCGGGCATCATCACCTCCAACGTGGACAACGATGCCGGCGGCATCACCACCTATTCGGTGGCCGGGGCCGCCCTCGGTTACAAGATCCTGTGGGTCTTCGTCCCCATGATCGTGGCCCTGGTGGTCATCCAGGAGATGTGCACCCGCATGGGCGCGGTCACCGGCAAGGGGCTGGCGGACCTGACCCGGGAGCGTTTCGGGGTCAAGATTACTTTCTATGCCATGGCCGGCCTGCTCCTGGGCAACCTGGGCAACATCATGAGCGAATTTGCCGGGGTGGCGGCCAGCATGGAACTTTTCGGGGTCAGCAAGTACGCCTCCCTGCCCCTGGCGGCCCTGTTTACCTGGTGGCTGGTGCTGCGCTGGTCCTACAAAGTGGTGGAGCGGGTCTTCCTGGCAGCCTGCCTGATCTATTTCTCTTACCTCGTTTCCGGCTACCTGGCCCACCCCAATTGGGGGGAGGTGGCCCGGGAACTGGTGGTGCCCAACTTTACCTTCGACAGCTCCTACCTGACGATCCTGGTGGGCGTCATCGGCACCACCATCGCCCCCTGGATGCAATTTTACATCCAGGCCGCGGTGGTGGAAAAAGGCATCACGGTGAAAGACTACGCTTACACGAAATACGATGTCATCGTGGGCAGCATCATGGTGAACCTGGTGGCCGTCTTTATCGTCATCTGCTGCGCCGCCACCCTGCACCAGAAGGGCATCATGGTGGAATCCGCCCAGGAGGCGGCCCTGGGTCTGGCCCCCCTGGCCGGGACCTGGGCCTCCACCCTTTTCGCCATCGGGTTGTTGAATGCCTCCCTGTTTTCCGCCTGCATCCTGCCGCTGTCCACCGCGTATTTCATCTGCGAGGCCTTCGGGTTCGAGGCCGGGGTCGACAAGACCTGGGGGGAGGCTCCGGCGTTTTACTGGCTTTACACCATCCTGATCATGATCGGGGCCGGCTTCATCCTCATTCCGGAGATCTCTCTCATCAAGGTGATGTTCTGGTCCCAGGTGATCAACGGGGTCATGCTGCCCTTCGTGCTCATTTTCATGCTCTATCTGATTAACAATAAGGACCTGATGGGCGATTACGTCAACGGCTGGTCCTATAACCTGATTTCCTGGGTGGTGGTGGTCGTCATGATCGCCTTGACCCTGATGATGGTGGGGACCACGATTTTTCAGTCCGCCTGAGGTACGGGGGGCGATCCTGTACCCGGACTATCCCCGTCTCCTGGTCACGTCCGGTTTAAATGATTAAGTTAGAACCAACCGGCCGCCGCCGGTCCCGAGTGGACCGGCCGGTTCGAACCAAATGGTTGAAAACCGTGAAGTCCATTCTCCCGCAAGCGAGGAGCAGATCGTGAAAGTCTTCATCACCGGCGGCACCGGCTTTGTAGGCGCCTACCTCTCCAGGCGATTGGTCCAGGAAGGCCACCAGGTCACCATCCTCACCCGGAGCGCCGGGAAAGCCACCCCGGACCAACCCGGCATCGGCTACCTGGTGGGGGACCCCACCCAGGATGGCCCCTGGATGGACGAAGTAGCCGGGCACGACTGGGTCATCAACCTGGCCGGAGCCTCCATCTTCACCCGCTGGAGTGCCGGCCACAAGCAGGAGATCTACGCCAGCCGCATCAAGACCACCCGCAACCTGGTCATCGCCCTGGCCAACGGGGACCGGCGCCAGCTCTTTTGCAGCACTTCGGCCGTGGGGGTGTACGGACCCCGGGGCGAAGAAACCCTCACCGAGGACTCGCCTCTGGACCACGACTTCCTGGGCGAACTGGCCAAGGACTGGGAGGCTGAAGCCCTAACGGCGCAGAACCTGGGGGTCCGCACCGTGGTCACCCGCTTCGGCATCGTCCTGGGAAAGGAAGGCGGAGCCCTGGAGCAAATGGCCCGGACCTTCAGGATGTTCCTGGGCGGAAACCTGGGCGACGGCTCCCAGTGGTTTTCCTGGATGCACCAGGAAGACCAGGCCCGGGCCTTTCTGTTCGTCCAGGACCACCCGGAAATCGCCGGTCCGGTGAACTTCACGGCCCCCAACCCGGTGCGCAACCTGGAGCTCACCAAGGCCCTGGGCCGGGCGCTGCACCGCCCCACCTTCATGACCGCCCCGGCCTTCATGTTGCGCCTGATGCTGGGAGAATTCGGCGAGATCCTGCTCTCCGGGCAGAAGGTGCTGCCCCAGAGATTGCTGGACCGGGGCTTCGAGTTCCGGTTCCCCGTCATCGACCAGGCCCTCGCCGACCTGTTGGGGTGAGGCAGGCGGCCGGGCGCGGTTCCGGCGAGACGCCGGTGCCGCTACGAAAAATTGGCCAAAAAGAGTCGATTGACTGCAAATCGGTATTAAACCTGGGGCCTGGGAAAATAAACTCGCGGGGGAATTTTTTTTGCAGAAAATGCGGATTTAAATTAAAGTTTTTTCCTGGCGGGACGATAAGGGTAGTGAATACCCTCCAAGTTGTGGCCTGGGTTTGCCGTTTATGGGAACCCGGGCCTTTT
>JBGPBR010000224.1:0-4177 GCA_041481325.1 Desulfobaccia bacterium | reverse complement strand
TAGGCTTTTATTATGGGGCGCGATGCGCACATTAACTTTGAACTTTGAACCTTAAACTTTGAACTTTTCGGAACAGGAGCTTGGGAACGAGGATAAGGAGGCGGGCGGGGATGCCCACCCCACCGCAACCACCACGACATTTTCAGGACCGGCACAGGCTGGAAAGCCTGGGCTACCGGCTGGAAAGCCTGGGCTGTCAGCTGGAAATTCTGGGCCACCAAAGACTTGTTTTGAGGTAACCGGGATATGGCGGAAGAAGCCGTGATGGCAGAGGGCCTGGCAGAAGAAGGGGCGGCGCTGGGCTTAGAAGCCGGAGAAGATGAGGCCCAGCCGGAATTGGGTGACAAAGAGCACCGGCGGGAGCTTTATCTTTTCAACCAGATCGCCACCCTCACGGCCCACACCCTGGACCTCCAGGAAATCATCAATGCGGTCCTGACGGCTAGCCTGGACTTTTTCCAGATCGACGCCGGGCTGCTGCTCCTGTGGGACCGGATACGCCGGCGTCTGACCTATGCCGCCTCCCAGGGCTTCCCCCAGGAATACCTGGGCCAGCTGGCGGACGGCAAGCTGGAAGGCATTGTCAGCCCCGATCTGTCCCGGGCGGGCCAGCCTCTGATCATCAAGGACATCAGCAAAGACCCCCGCCTGTTCTCTTCGTCTTTCACCGACCTCATCCGCCAGGACCCCCGGTTCCGGGCGGTGGTCAGCATCCCCTTGAAATACCGGGATGAAATCACCGGGTTTCTCAACCTGGCGGCCACCACCGCCAGGCCCTTCCGGGCCTCCCGGAGCAAGAAGTATTTCTTCAGCATCCTGGGCAACCAGATCGGCCTGGCCATCGAAAACGCCCGCCTCTACCATGAGCTGCGGCGCTCCGAGCGGCGTTACCGGCGCATCTTCGAGGGCTCCAAGGACCTGATCTTCGTGGCCGACCGGGAAGGACGCCTGCTGGACCTCAACCCCGCGGGGGTGGAGCTGCTGAAGATTTCCGCCAAGTCCGAGGCCACGGGTCTGCCTCACATCCGGGAGATCTTCCAGAACCCCCGGGACTGGGAGCGCTTCCAACTCCTAGTGGAGGTGCAGGGCTTCATCCAGGATATGGAACTCACGTTGCGAACCGGGGGTGGAGCCCTGGTCTACACCCTGCTCACCGGCATCGTGCGGCGGGACCAGGAGGGCACCATCACCGGCTACGAGGGCATCCTGAAGGACATCACCGGACGCAAGCGGGGAGAATTGGAGCTCCTGCGGGAGAAAAAGACCACCGAAGGCATCCTGGAAGGCATGCCGGTGCCCACCTTCGTCATCGACCGCAGCCACCGGATCATTTACTGGAACCGGGCCTGCGAAGAGCTCACCGGGTTTTCCCGCCACGAAATGGTGGGCACCTACCGTTACTGGCTCCCCTTTTACACCCATGAGCGCCCCAGCATGGCTTCTCTGGTGGTGGAGCAAAACCTCAAGGCCCTGGAGAAGTTTTTCGGGGACAAGAACCTGAAACCCTCCCCCAACCTGCCGGGGGCCTACGAAGCTTACGAGTACTTCCCCAATTTCCGGGGCCGGGAGCGCTATCTTTATCACACCGCCTCCCCCATCTACGACGAGGGGGGCCGCATCCAGGGAGCGGTGCAGGCCATTTTGGACCTGACGGAGCGGGAGCAGCTGTCCCGGGAACTGAAGGATTCGGAGATCAAGTTCCGCCGGCTGGTGGAGACTTCTTTGGACGGCATCGCCCTGCACCGGGACATGAAGCTGCTCTACGTCAACCAGGCCTGCCTGGAGATGTTCAACTACCAGGACCCCGGCGAGATGCTGGGCCGGTCGCTCATCGAGTTCCTGGACCCGCAGTACCGGCGGGCGGCCAGCCGCTGGCTCAGCCAGTTGCAGCGGGGCTCCACCCGCCCCCGCATCTTCGAGATGAAGGGGGTCAAAAAGGACCGCGGCAAATTTGACCTGGAGGGCATCTCCATTCCCACCGTCTACGAGGGTCAACCGGCCATCCAGACCCACATCCGGGACACCACCCACAAAAAGCACCTGGAAGAGCAACTGGCCCGCACCGAAAAGCTGGCCGCCCTGGGTCAGCTGGCCGCCGGGGTGGCCCATGAAATCAACAATCCCCTGGGGGGCATCCTGGTCTACAGCTACCTGCTGCTGGAAGACCTGGACCCCAGCCGGGTGGAGCGGGCCCAGGTGGAAAAGATCGTCCGGGAGGCCACCCGCTGCAAGGAGATCGTCCAGGGGCTGCTGGAGTTCTCCCGGCACATGCCCTCCAAGATGGTGCCCTTGAAGGTCGATGAAGTCCTCACCGAGGTTTTTTCCCTGCTGGAAGACCACCTGTTGTTTCAAAATATTCAACTGGTGCAGGACCTGGCCCCGGACCTGCCCCTGGTCCTGGGGGACAAGAGCAAACTGGAGCAGGTCTTCATTAACCTGCTGATGAACAGCGGGGAGTCCATGAAGGGGGAGGGCAGACTCACGGTGACCTCCGGGGTGACCCCCGAGGGCGAACGGGTGCATCTGCGCTTCCAGGACTCGGGGCCGGGCATCCCGGCGCCGCACCTCAGCCGCCTCTTCGACCCCTTTTTCACCACCAAGGAGATCGGTCAGGGGGTGGGGCTGGGCCTGTCCATCAGCTACGGCATCATCCAGAAGCACCTGGGCCGCATCCATGTGGAGCGCACCGGGCCGGACGGCACCGTCTTCGTTATCGAATTTCCCGCCTACACTGAAATGAAGACCAAAGACTCGGGAACCAAGACTTAGGGAAAAAAAGCACAAATATATGTTCCCCAGCCCCCTGCCGGGTCCCGGGGCAGTCGCCGGCTGAAGTATAACTTCTTTACATTCCGGCATTATTCGCCCGGTTTTTTTCTCTTCGCGGCAATGCCAAAAATTATTGACTACGGGCCGGGGGTATGATAGCTATGCACATGTGAAAAGAATCATTTTCTCCCGGCGCCTTGACCGGAGCAGAATTCGTTGAGAGAAGACACCAAGAAATTTTTAAAAGAACTTTTTTCCGGGGGTTACCGGGCCAGCGCCATCGGTATGGCCCTGGTGTTCTCCATCCTCATCGGCGGCGGCCTGGGTTACTGGCTGGCCACGAAGGTCTTTGACAACATGGTCTTTTTTTACATCGGCCTGATCCTGGGGATCATCGCCGGTTTTCGCAACGTCTATTTATTGGGCAAGAAGTATCAGGATCAAAAGTGAGGGGCGCATGGACGTCATGAGCCCCCGGCATCTGAAGATCGCCAACTGGGTGGTACTGACGGTGCTGGTCCTGGCAGGATTTTTCTGGCGCGGCACCGAGTTCGCCCTGGGCGTCCTGGTGGGCGGCCTGGTGGTGGTGGTCAACTTTCACCTGCTGCATCAAGCCCTGAAGGGCATGGGTGAGCGCGCCGGCGCAGGCGCCGACGACGCCGGAGCCCGGGCCAAGGCTTTTTTTGCGGCCCGGCAACTGCTGCGCTTCTTGGCGCTGCTGGTCATTATTTTTCTGCTGGTCCGTCATGGCTGGGTAAATATCTTCGGATTGCTGGTGGGGCTTTCCACCGTGGTCCTGACCCTGATCCTGGCCGCGATTAACGAAGTGATCAAGCTCAAGAACAAGGAGGCAAACCCGTCCCATGGAACATCCCATTCTGTTTCTTGATCTACTTTTAAGCAAGTTCGGGGTTAATATCCCCCCGCACGTTACTTATGCCTGGGTGGTTATGCTGATCCTGCTGGGATTGGGATACCTGGCCAGCAAGCAGATCTCCATGGTGCCCAAGGGCGCCCAGAATGTCTTCGAACTGATCGTGGGCGGTCTCGAAGAGTTCATGGTGGATGTCACCGGCGAAGAAGGCCGCGCCTTTTTCCCGTACATCTGCACCGTCTTCTTGTTCATCGCCTTATGCAACCTGATCGGGCTGCTGCCCGGGTTTTTTTCACCCACGGCCAATATCAATACGACGTTGTCCTTGGCACTGTGCACCTTCATCTATACGCATTACCTGGGCATCAAGTTTCACGGCGCCAAATATGTCAAACACTTTCTGGGACCCATCCCGGCGCTGGCGCCGCTGTTCTTCCCCATCGAAGTCATCGGCCACTTTGCCCGGGTGCTCTCCCTCACTTTGCGTCTCTTCGGCAATATCATGGGTGAGGATCTGGTATTGACCATCCTGCT
>JBGPBR010000223.1:0-4183 GCA_041481325.1 Desulfobaccia bacterium | reverse complement strand
CCTTGAACCTTGAACCTTGAACTTTGAACCTTGAACTTCGTCCTTGGGTTCAGTTGAGTCAAGTGCATACCCCCAGATAATATGATGAACCTACCGGTCTTCCCCAAAATCAAAGGCGTTTTCATCACCGGCACCGACACCGACGTGGGCAAGACCTGGGTGGCGGCGGGGCTCACCGCGGTCCTGCGCCGCCGGGGAATAAAGGCGGTCTATTTTAAGCCCATGCAGAGCGGCTGTCCCGAGGAGGGCGGCCGGCTCATCCCCACGGACGCCAGGTTCGCCCGGGAGTTGGCCGGTTTGGCCGAGCCGTTGGAGTTGCTCACTCCCATCACCCTGCGCCTGCCCCTGGCCCCGGGGGTGGCTGCGGTCCAAGCAGGGGTGGCGGTGGATCTGGAGCGGGTGGCTGCGGCGTTGCGGAACCTGGCGCCACGCTACGACTTTTTCGTGGTGGAAGGCGCCGGGGGCCTCTACGTGCCCCTGATCGACACCTCCTTCCTGGTGCTGGATTTGATCCGCTGGCTGGGGCTTCCCCTTCTGGTGGTGGCCCGGCCGGGTCTCGGCACCATCAACCACACGGCCCTCACCGTCGCCGCGGCCCGCCAGGCCGGCATCGAAGTGATGGGGACCATTATCAATCGCTACCCGGAAAAACCGTCCCTGGCCCAGCAGACCAATCCAGGCGTCATTGAAGTCATTACCGGCGTGCCCATTATGAGCTTGGTCCCGGAGGTGGCCGACCTGGAGGAGCCCGAGGGGCGAGCGGCGTTTCTGGCGGCCATTGAGGATGTGGCGGAGAAATTTCTCCATAAATCTAGTTTGGAATTGAAGGCCAATCCGTAGCCGTAGGCATCTAATATGGAACCGGTAAGGCGGGCCTCCGGGCCCGCCATCCTTGAATTGTCATCCTTCGTTGTGAACCCGCAGGGGTCATGGACCGTTGGCGTGAAAATCCAAATCCCCCTAAATCCCCCTTTTTCAAAAGGGGACTTTAAAACCCCCCTTTAATAAAGGGGGGTAGGGGGGATTTTTCATCCCCGGGGGGACATAACCCTTTGGGTTCATTGACGTTTAGCCTGCGCTGGCCCAGAGGGGACCCCTGGGCCACCCGTAGCTGAAGAATATTGTTTGAGGGATCACAGCCGTGGATGACATGCAAGGGCAACTATCCCGAGAGCTGACCGACCTGGAGGCCCGGGCCCTGCGGCGGCGCTTGCAGACGGTGGAGGAGGTCCTCCCCGGCGGCAAGGTGCGCCTGGCGGGGCGGGTTCTGCTGAACCTGTCCTCCAACGACTACCTGGGCCTGGCCGGGGACCTTAGGATCATCCAGGCGGCCCAGGCGGCCGCGGCCCGGTGGGGCGCGGGCAGCAGCGGTTCCCGCCTGGTGGCCGGGCATTTCGCTTTACATGAGGCGGTGGAGGCGCAACTGGCCGCCTTCAAGGGCGCCGAGGCCGCGGTGATCTTCAGCAGCGGCTACGCCGCCAACCTGGGGGCGATTTCCGCCCTGGCCGGGCCGGGCGACGTCATCTTCAGCGACCGTCTCAACCACGCCAGCATTTACGACGGCATCAAGCTTTCCGGAGCCAGGCTGGCGCGCTTTCCCCACCGGGACCTGGCCCGGCTGGAGAAGATGCTGCAAGAGGCCGGCGGCGCCGGGCGGCGCCTCATCGTCACCGACTCGGTGTTTTCGGTGGACGGCGACCTGGCGCCCCTGGCCGGCCTGGCGTCCCTGAAGGAGACTTACCGCGCCTGGCTCATGATCGACGAGGCCCATGCCACCGGGGTCCTGGGGGCCCGGGGCGCGGGCCTGGCCGAAGCCCTGGGGCTCGCTCCCCGGGTCGACGTCCACATGGGCACCTTCTCCAAGGCCCTGGGGTCCATGGGAGGCTACGTAGCCGGGAGCCGACAGCTCATCGACTATCTGCACAACCGGGCCCGCTCCTTCATTTACTCCACCGGCATGGCGCCCCCGGTGCTGGGCGCCATCGGCCAGGCCTTGGAGATCGCGGCCCGGGAACCGGAGCGCCGGACCTATGTACTGGAGGAGGCGGAGAAATTCCGCCGGGGGCTGGCGGCCGCGGGCCTGGACACCCTGGGGAGCGAGACCCAGATCATCCCGGTCCTGGTGGGGGAAAACGCCCGGACCCTGGAATTTGCGGCCTTACTCCGGCAGCGGGGCCTGCTGGCGGTGGCGCTCCGCCCCCCCACGGTGCCGCCGGGCCGGGCCCGGGTGCGGTTTTCCCTGTCCGCGGCCCACTCCCGGGAGGACCTGGCGGCGGCCCTCCAAACCATCCTGGCCGCGGCCCGGGAAATGGGCCTGGCCCGGTGAAGACCGTGGCCTTCTTTCACGGCTGGGGGGCCTCGGGAAGCATCTGGCGGCGTCAGGCGGCGGCCCTGGGGCCGCGGCGCCGGGTCCTGACCCCGGATATCGGCGCCTGGGAGCCGGACTGGTTCCAGCAATATCTGGAGGGATTGCCCCTTTCCCAAAGCGTCCTGGTGGGCTGGTCCCTGGGGGGGATGCTGCTGGCCGAGGCCCTGGCCCGCCACCCGGGGCCGGGGCCTGGCGGCCTGATACTGGTGGGGGTGCCCCCGGTTTTTTGCCGCCGGCCCGATTACCCCTTCGGCCAACCCGCGGCGGCGGTGCGGGCCATGCGCCGGGACCTGGGGGATGATCCCCAAAAGGTGCTGGCGGACTTTGCCGCGGCCTGCCTGGCGCCGGGAGAAGCGTCATACCGCACCGAGGTGGAGCCCTTTTTCCGGTCGCCGGCCCATCCGGAAAACCTGGCCGCGGGCCTGGACCGCCTGCTGGCCCAGGACCTGCGACCCAGCCTGGGCCGGATTCCGGCCAAGCCGTTGATCGTCCAGGGGACCGAGGACCGCATCGTGGCCGCGGCCCAGGCGAAGTTTCTCCAGGAGAACCTGCCCGGCTCAAGGCTGCACCTGCTCCCGGGCGCCGGCCACCTGCCGTTTTGGACCGCGGCGGCCGCGTTTAATGGGATGTTGGAAGAAATATTGAGGGGAGGGCCGGGGGAAAACGATTCCCCCGCCCTCCCCTCAAACTCCCCTCCCAACCCCCTGTAAGGGGCTGGGGAAGGCAGGGCCTGCGGCCCTGACTTCCCCCCAGGCCTGAAGAAATTTAAGGGATTGGGGGAAGGGTTTGGGGGGGGGTAAGGGCCGTGGGCCCTCAGCCCCCTCCCCAAGACCCAGGTTAAATACTTATGGAACTCAAGCAAGGCATACGGCGGAATTTTGCCCGGCGGGCGGGGTCCTATGACCGCTTCGCCGGCACCCAGCGTCTCATGGCCCGGGGGTTGCTGGCCCTGGCGGAGGCCGAGGTCGCCCAGGCGGGGCGCATCCTGGAGATCGGCTGCGGCACCGGCTACCTGACCCGGTTGCTGCGGGGCCTCAACGCCGGGGCCCGGCTGGTGGCCCTGGACCTGGACCCGGCCTTGGTGACCGCGGCCCGCCGCCGCCTGGGAACCGGCAACGGCGTGTCCTGGCTGGTGGCCGACGCCGAGGTCCTGGAGGCCGGCCCCTTCGACCTCATCATCGCCAACGCCGCCTTCCAGTGGCTGACGGCCCCCGGGGCCGCCCTGGCGTCGTACTTCCGGAGCCTCAACCCCGGCGGCGCCCTGGCTTTCTCCACCCTGGGGCCTGGCACTTGCGCGGAGTTGGCCGCTTCCCTTAAGGATGCCGCGGCGGCGCTGGGCCTGCCCGCGGCCCTCGCCATCCCGGCCCAGAATTTTATCGACCGGGAGGGCTGGACCAACCTCCTGCGGCAGGCAGGGTTCGCCGAACCCCGGGTGTGGCGGGAACCGGTGACGGCTGCCTTTCCGTCGGTGCGCCACTTCCTGAAAGCCCTGCAGGCCACCGGGGCCACCAATCCGGAGCCCCGGCCCTTCTCCCCCAGGCTGCTCAAAGCCATGGCCACGGCCTACGAGGCCAACTTCGGGGCCGGCGGCGCCATCTTCGCCACCTACGAAATCATCTGGGCCCTGGCCCGGAAGTGATGCGGTTTTCTGCTTGCGGTTTTCCGTTTGAAAAAATGTTATGGCCTTGGTGGCACCGGCTTCCAGCCGGTGCGAGGTGCCGGGGGCGCGTCGCCCCCCCGGCGTGGCGGGCAATGCCCCCCCTTTATTAAAGGGGGGTTTAAAAAGTCCCCCTTTGAAAAAGGGGGATTTAGGGG
>JBGPBR010000222.1:0-4185 GCA_041481325.1 Desulfobaccia bacterium | reverse complement strand
GCCCCGACTGCGCCGCCCATTTCGCCCGGGTGCTGGAATTGCTGAAGCGCTTCGGCGTGGCCTATGAAGTGCAGCCCAAACTGGTGCGCGGCCTGGATTATTACACCAGCACCGCCTTCGAGGTGGTGGCCGCGGGTCTGGGGGCCCAGGACGCGGTGGCCGGCGGCGGCCGCTACAACGGCCTGGCCCAGGAGTTGGGCGGCCCGGCGCTCCCGGCCATCGGCTTTGCCATCGGTGAGGACCGGCTCTTGGAGGTCCTGCCCCAGGATTTGGGCCAGGGCGATGAATTTAAGGTTTTCCTGGCGGCCCTGGGCGACGC
This sequence comes from Desulfobaccia bacterium, assembly GCA_041481325.1. GTDB lineage: Bacteria > Desulfobacterota > Desulfobaccia > Desulfobaccales > 0-14-0-80-60-11 > DASWLF01. Next base: position 3,866 of record JBGPBR010000222.1, on the reverse strand, counting down.
GGCTCGGGAAAAGGCTTTTGACCTGCTCCAGGAGTTGCGGCGGCAAGGGGTGGCCGCGGAGATGGATTTCGAGGGTCGCTCCCTCAAGGCCCAGATGTCCCTGGCGGACCGCCTGGGGGCGTCTTACGTGGTGATCCTGGGCGACCGGGAACTGGAGACCGGCCAGGCCCAGGTGCGCCGCATGGGCACCGGGGAGCAGGAGCAGGTGCCGTTGGCCAATTTGGCGGCAGAGCTGGCTGCCAAGTTAGCAAAGGTGCCCAAGCAGAGCTTGGGCTAAGATTGGCGTTCCCAAGCCGGAGCTTGGGAATGAGGGAAAATGTAGGGCTGGCACTGCCCGCCGTTTATGGTGCGCCGTGCGCACCCTACGTCGTTTTTACCGAAAACTGAAAACTGAAAACCGAAAACCGTTTTTAAGGCTTCACTCCAAAGGATGCCCCAATTGTTTGATACCTTAGCAGGGCTGAAGCGGACGCACTCCTGCGGGACCCTCAGGCTCCAGGAGGCGGGGGCGGAGGTGGTGCTCATGGGCTGGGTGCAGCGGCGCCGGGACCACGGCGGCCTCATCTTCGTGGACCTCAGGGACCGGGACGGCCTCACCCAGGTGGTCTTCGACCCCAAGGTCAGCCCCGATGCCCACGGCAAGGCGGGAGTGCTCCGGGACGAGTACGTCATCGCCATCCGGGGGGGGGTGAATCCCCGGCCCCCGGAGATGGTGAACCCCGCGCTCCCCACCGGCGAGATCGAAATCGTGGTGGAGGAGCTGCGCCTCCTGAACGCCGCCAAGACGCCGCCCTTCGAGTTGGAAGACTACCGGGTGGACATCTCCGAGGCCCTGCGGCTCAAGTACCGGTACCTGGACCTCAGGCGCCCCAGCGTCATGGGCAAGCTCCTCTTTCGCCACCGGGCGGCCCAGGTGGCCCGGGGCTTTCTCAACTCCCAGGGCTTCATCGAGGTGGAGACCCCCATCCTCACCAAGAGCACCCCGGAAGGGGCCCGGGACTACCTGGTGCCCAGCCGCGTCCAGCCGGGGCACTTTTTCGCCCTGCCCCAGTCGCCCCAACTTTTCAAGCAGCTCCTGATGATCGCGGGCCTGGACCGTTATTACCAGTTGTGCCGCTGCTTCAGGGACGAGGACCTGCGGGCCGACCGGCAGCCCGAGTTCACCCAGATCGACATGGAGATGGCCTTCGTCACCGAGGAGGACGTCTTCGAGGTGGTGGAAGGGCTGATCGCGGCATTTTTCCAGGAGCTGCTGAGGGTGAAGCTGAAGCGGCCTTTTCCCCGGCTGACCTTTCAGGAGTGCCTGGACCGCTTCGGCCTGGACCGGCCGGACCTTAGGTTCGGGCTGGAGCTCCAGGACGTCACCGACCTGGTGCAAGCCACCGAGTTCCGGCAGTTCCGGGACGTGGTGGACCAGGGCGGCATCGTCAAGGCCCTGTGCGGCCCGGGGCTGGCCAAGCTTTCCCGGAAGGAGTTGGATGAACTCATCGATCTGGCCGGGGTCTACGGCGCCCGGGGCCTGGCCTGGGTGAAGGTGCAGCCTGACGCCTGGCAGTCGCCCCTGGCCAAGTTTTTCCCGGAGGCGGTCAAGGCCCAGGTCGGCGAACGCCTGGGGGCGAAAGCCGGGGACCTGCTGGTGTTCGTCGCCGACACTCCCCAGGTGGCCTGCACCGCCATGGGCATGGTGCGCCTCCACCTGGGGCAGAAGGAAGGGCTGATCCCCGAGGACACCTACAGCCTGACCTGGGTCACCGACTTTCCCCTCCTGGAGTTCGACCCCGACGAGGGGCGCTTCGCGGCCATGCACCATCCGTTCACCGCGCCCAGGGAAGGGGATTTGGCCTTGCTGGCCACGGACCCGGGAAAGGTCCGGGCCCGGGCCTACGACCTGGTGCTCAACGGCGTCGAGATCGGCGGCGGCAGTATCCGCAACTGCCGGCGGGACCTCCAGGAACAGATGTTCCAGGTTCTCGGCATTTCCCCGGCGGAGGCGGAGGAGAAGTTCGGTTTTCTCCTGGAGGCCCTGGAATTCGGGGCGCCGCCCCACGGGGGGGTAGCCTTCGGCTTCGACCGCCTGGTGGCCATCCTTTGCGGCGCCCGCTCCATCCGGGAAGTCATCGCCTTCCCCAAGACCCAAAAGGCCGCCTGCCCGGTGACCAAGGCGCCGTCCAGGGTGGAACCGGAGCAGCTGCTGGAGTTGGGGTTGCGAATAGAAGAGTAGCTGTCAGCTTTCAGCGATCAGCGGTCAGCAAAAAAAAAAGAAATGCCGGGTTGACACTGCCCGCCATTTCGACTCTGGGAACTCTAAGCGGCGGTGCCCAAGCAAAGCTTGGGACCGAGAGAATAGGTTTGTTGGAAGTACGAAAAACCAAAAACCAAAAACCAAAAACGAACGAAGAACCAGGCTGACAGCTGACAGCTGATAGCTAATAAACGGACGGACATTATGGCACGTTGGAACAAGGATCGCCGGCTGTTGGATCACGAGCATTCCACCTTCTGGAAGCACCGTTTGCAGGAAGTGGAGGAGCCCAATTTGATGCGGGACATCTTCCCCTACACCGAGGTGGCGCGTATCGATTTCGATTACAAATTCGTTATGCCCCTGCCCCCCGAGGAGATGTTGCTAACGGACACCACCTTCCGGGACGGCCAGCAGGCCCGGCCGCCTTACACGGTGCGCCAGATGGTGGAGATCTTCGACATGCTCCACCGGCTTTCCGGCCCCCGGGGGATCATCCGGCAGAGCGAATATTTCTTGTACAGCGCCAAGGATAAAGAGGCGGTGGAACGCTGCCGGGAGCGGGGCTACCGCTACCCGGAAATCACCGGCTGGATCCGGGCCAACGCCTCGGACCTGGTGTTGGTCAAGGACATGGGCCTGCCGGAGACCGGCATCCTCACCTCGGTGTCCGACTACCACATCTTCCTGAAGCTGAAGTGGAACCGGCGCAAGGCCCTGGATGACTACCTGGGCATCGTCAAGGCGGCCCTGGACCTGGGCGTCGTGCCCCGCTGTCACTTCGAGGACATCACCCGGGCGGACATCTACGGCTTCTGCGTCCCGTTCGCCATCGAGCTGATGAAGCTGCGGCAAGAGAGCGGCATCAACGTCAAGATCCGGTTGTGCGACACCATGGGCTACGGGGTGCCCTATCCCGGGGCGGCGCTGCCCCGGAGCGTGCCCAAGCTGGTGCGGGCCATGATCGACGACGCCGGGGTGCCGGGGCATCTCCTGGAGTGGCACGGGCACAACGACTTTCACAAGGTCATGGTGAACAGCGCCACCGCCTGGCTTTACGGCTGCGGCGCGGTGAACGGGGCCCTCCTCGGCTTCGGCGAGCGCACCGGCAACGCCCCCATCGAAGGGATGATTATGGAGTACATCTCTTTCAAGGGCAGCACCGACGGCATCGACACCCGGGTGATCACCGAGATCGCCGAGTACTTCGAGCGGGAGCTGCGCTATCACATCCCGCCCAATTATCCCTTTGTGGGCCGGAACTTCAACACCACCAGCGCCGGCATCCACGCGGACGGGCTGCTCAAAAACGAGGAGATCTACAACCCCTTTGACACCACCAAGATCCTCAACCGGCCCGTCAGCATCACCATCACCGACAAGTCCGGCAAGGCCGGCATCGTCCACTGGCTCAATTCCCGGCTGGACCTGGCAGGGGACCGGGCCGTGGACAAGAACCACCCCGGGGTGGGCAAGATCTTGAAGCGCATCACGGAAATGTATGAAGCCGGGCGCTGCACCTCCATTTCCAACGAAGAAATGGAGAAGCTTACCCGCAAAGACCTGTCGGAATTTTTCGTGTCGGAATTCGATCAGCTCAAGCTCAAGGCCGGCAAGCTGGCGG
>JBGPBR010000221.1:0-4209 GCA_041481325.1 Desulfobaccia bacterium | reverse complement strand
GTCCACAACCGCCGCTCCCTGATCCGGCCCCGCATTATCATCTGCGTGCCGTCGGGCATCACCCCGGTGGAAAAACGGGCGGTGCGCGAGTCCGCCGAATCCGCCGGGGCCCGGGAAGTCTACCTGATTGAAGAGCCCATGGCCGCGGCCATCGGGGCGGGGCTGCCCATCACCGAGCCCATCTGCAACATGGTGGTGGACATCGGCGGCGGCACCTCCGAGGTGGCGGTCATCTCCCTGGCCGGCATCGTCTACTCCAAGTCCGTCAGGATGGGCGGCGACAAGATGGACGAGGCCATCCTGCAGTACGTCAAGCGCACCTATAATCTCCTCATCGGCGAGCGCACCTCGGAGATCATCAAGACTACCATCGGCAACGCCTATCCCGGCACCGAAGTGGAGACCATGGACGTCAAGGGCCGGGACCTGGTCACCGGCATCCCCAAAATCATCAACATCAACTCCGATGAGGTCCGCCAGGCCATCCAGGAGCAGATCGACACCATCGTGGCCGCGGTCAAAACGGCCCTGGAACAGACCCCGCCGGAGTTGGCCGCGGACATCGTCGACCGGGGCATCTATCTCACCGGCGGCGGGGCGCTGCTCAAGAACCTGGATATCCTGCTCAACCAGGAGACCGGGCTCCCCATCAAGATCGCCGACGACCCGCTGACTACCGTGGTCCTGGGTTCAGGCCGGGCCCTGGACAACCTGAACATCCTCAAGGAAGTTATGATTGATTAAGAAGGTTTGACTTGCGCCCCAAAGGTAGGTTCCGGACCCCGCTGATCGTTGCCGTCACCCTGCTGCTGGTCTTCTCCGTACTTTCTCTGAGCCTGAAGCGCTCACCGGTCCTGAAACGGGTGGAGGTCTGGATGATCTCCCTCACCGCCCCGGGGCTCCAGGCCCTGGAATTTCTGACCCGGGGCGGCAAGAATCTCTGGCAGGGTTACTTTGATCTGGTGAGGGCCAAGCAGGAAAACGCCGCCCTCAAACATAACCTGGAGGAATACCGGCAGAAAGAGGTGCGCTTTCAGGAGGCCCAGCAGGCCATGACCCGCCTGGAGGCCTTATTGGACCTGAAGCGCCAGGTGGCCATGCCCGTCATCGGCGCCCGGGTCATCGCCTATGACCCGTCCATGTGGTCCCGCAGCGCCATGATCGACCAGGGCAAGGCCCAGGGGGTCAAGGAAGGGATGCCCATCCTGGCCCCCCAGGGGATCGTGGGCCGGGTGGTGGAAGCCTACCCCCAGTATGCCAAGGCGATGCTCATTGTGGACCAGAAGAGCGGGGCCGACGCCATGGTCCAGCGCAACCGGGTGCGGGGCATCCTCCAGGGCAAGGGCGGCAACCGCTGCTCCCTGGAATTCGTCCCCAAGAGCGCCGATGTCCAGGTGGGAGACCTGGTGCTGGCCTCCGGCCTGGCCGGGCTCTACCCTAAGGGCCTGGTGTTCGGCAAGGTCTCCGGGACCAACAAGAAAAACCCCGGCCTGTTCCAGGAAATCGAAGTGACGCCGGCCGTGGATCTTTCCGCCCTGGAAGAGGTGCTGGTGGTCAAAGTCGCCAACATCGCCATCTCCGAGCCATGATCGCCGCACTGCTCATCTTTTGGGCCGTGGGCCTGGGTTTCTTTTATTTGCAGAATCTGCTGTTCTTTCCCCACGTCCACCTGCGGTTGCTGGCCCTGCTCCTGTTTTACGTGGGGATGAGGCCGTCGCTTCCCCTGGCCCTGTCCCTGGGAGTGGCCCTGGGTCTCCTCCAGGACAGCTACGCCGCTACCCCCTTCGGACTGCACCTGGGGGCGGCCCTGGCCCTGGTGGCCGCGGCCCGGTTCCTCCGTCGCCGCCTCCTGCTGCAGCGCCCCTTCTCCCAGGTGTTGGCGAGCATCGTGGCCCTGACCCTGCAAGAGGCTTGTTTCCAGGCCGGCGGCGTCCTGTTCGGTCTTAAGCCCATCATCAACCGAGAAATCGTCTTCCAGCATGGCTGGGAAATCCTGGGGACCGCGGCCCTGGGACCCTTGATGTACCACCTGGTCAAGGGCCTGGAAAAGTTCCTGGGCCGCCTGGGCTGGCGGGGCCTCCATGACCCCCCCGCCTACCAACGCTTTTCCTGAGCTGCCAGGCGTCCGCCGCGAGACCTGTCATCATGTTAGGCCTGGAAAACAAGGACTTCCTCAACTCCAAGATCCCGGAAAGCACTTTCGGCGGCGTCATGCCCCTGGAGGAGCAGGAACAGGCGCGCCGGACCTTCTCCGGGGTGGCCATGGTGATGCTCTGCCTCTTCGGGGTTCTCTTCCTGCGCCTCTGGTTCCTGCAACTGGTCCAGGGGGAAGACCTGCGCCAGCGCTCGGAACACAACCGCATCCGCCAGCTGGACCTGCCCCCCTGGCGGGGCATGATCCTGGACCGCCGCGGCCAGCTCTTAGTGGGCAATCGCCCCAGCTATGAACTGGTGGTGGTGCTGGAAGACGTCACCGACCCGGCCCAATTGGCCCGGCGCCTGGCGGCCATCCTTAAACTGGACGCCCCGCAGGTGGCCGCCCAGCTCAACCACGGGCGCGCCGCCGGCCTCTCCCAGGTGCGGGTCCGCGGCGACCTCTCCTGGGACGAACTGACCCTGGTGGAGACCTATCAGCCGGAACTGCCCGGGGCCATGATCCAGATCCAGTCCAAGCGCGAGTATCGCTCTAAAGGCCAGGCAGCCCACGTGTTGGGCTACCTGGGGGAAATCACCGACGTCCAGTTGAAAAGCGGCAAGTTCACCAACTATAAAATGGGGGATTACTTGGGCCGCTGCGGGGTGGAGCTGGCCTGGGAAACCTACCTCCGGGGACAGCGCGGCTACCGCCGGGTCGAAGTGGACGCCTACGGCCGGGAGTTGGGCCAGTTGGACCGCATCTTTCCGACCCCCGGGGCCAACGTCTACCTCACCCTGGACGACAAGTTGCAGCAGGAAGCCGAGGCCTGTCTCGAAGGCAAGATGGGGGCCATCGTGGCCCTGGACCCCCGCTCCGGCAAGATCCTGGCCATGGCCTCCTCGCCCACCTTTTCCCAGGAGGCCTTTGAGCGGGGCCTCAGCGCCCAGGAATGGCAGAAGCTCAGCCGAGACAAGACCCATCCCCTGGAAAACCGCCCCCTGAAAGGCCAGTACCCTCCGGGCTCCACCTTTAAGATCGTCATGGCGGTGGCCGGCCTGGAAGAAAAAGTCATCAGCCCCCGGGAAGTGATTCACTGCAGCGGGTCCTTGCCCTTCGGCAACCACGTGTTTCATTGCTGGCGCAAGGGCGGCCACGGCGGCGTGGACCTCTACCGGGCCCTGGTGCAGTCCTGCGACGTCTATTTCTACACCGTGGGCCGCCGCCTGGGGGTGGACCGCATCGCCAAGTGGAGCAAGCGCTTCGGCCTGGGCCAGCCCACCGGCCTGAACCTGGACAAGGAAATGCCCGGCCTGGTGGCTTCCACCGCCTGGAAGAAGGCCCGCTTCAAGCAGCCCTGGCACGAAGGGGAAACCCTGTCCGTGGCCATCGGCCAGGGCTACAACCTGGCCACCCCCATCCAGATGGCCCAGGTGGCCGCGGCCGTGGCCAACGGCGGCTATCTTTATGAGCCCCAACTGGTGGAAAAGGTGGAAAACCCCGCCGGGGAGATTGTGTTCCAGGCCCAACCCGTCCTGAAGTCCCGCCTGGGGGCCTCCCCCGAAACCCTGAAGCTGGTGCAGAAGGCCCTGCACGGGGTGGTGAGCGAAGGCACCGGCCGTAACGCCAACCTGCCCAACGTGGCGGTGGCCGGCAAAACCGGCACCTCCCAGGTGGTGGCCGCAGAAATGCTGGACCGGGAGAAGAAGGGCAGCAAAAAGGTCCTGACGGGCCATAAATATGAGAACCACGCCTGGTTCGTGGCCTACGCCCCGGTGGAGGACCCGCAGATTGCGGTGGCCGTGCTGATCGAACACGGCGGCGGCGGCGGTGCGGCGGCCGCGCCCCTGGCCAGGCGGGTCCTCACCGCGGCCTTCCCCGAAAAGCGCGTGGCCAAGTCGGAATAATATATTTTTGGGGGAGGGGGCCAGGGGCAAAAAGCCCCTGCCCCCTCCCCCGAACCCTCTCCCCCAATCCCTTATAATGGGGGGTGAAAAAACGGCTGGCGGAGTCGGGCTCAGCCCGTCTCCGCCAGCCCTATTCCAGGGGGTTGGCAGGGGAGTTTGAGGGGAGGG
>JBGPBR010000220.1:0-4215 GCA_041481325.1 Desulfobaccia bacterium | reverse complement strand
GTCAAAGCCGATGCGGGCCGCGTGGCGCAGCACCCGGAGCATCCGCACCGGGTCCCGGACGTAGCGCACCGCCGGATCGCCGATGGCCCGGATGCGCCTGGCCTTCAGGTCTTCCAGGCCCCCCACGTAGTCCACCAGGGAAAAGTCGGCGATGTTGTAGAACAGGCCGTTGATGGTCAGGTCCCGGCGCTGGGCGTCTTCCGCCGGGGTGCCGAAGGTGTTGTCCCGGGTGGGCGAGGCCTCCTGGACCTCGTCAAATTCCGAGCGGCGCCGGAAGGTGGAGACCTCCACGATGTGGCCGCCGCGGAAGAAGACCTGCACCAGCCGGAAGCGCCGGCCGATGATGCGGTTGTTGCGGAAGAGCTTGCGCAGCTCTCCGGGGCGGGCGTCCGTCACCACGTCGAAGTCTTTGGGGGTTTTCCCCAACAGTAGGTCCCGGACGCTGCCTCCCACCAGGTAAGCGGTGTAGCCGGCGTGGTGGAGCCGGTAAAGCACCTTCAGGGCTTCCACCTCAACGTCCTTCCGGGAGAGGGTGTGTTCCGGCCGTGGGATGATGCGCGGCTCGGGCGCCGGAGGTTCTTGGGTTGCAGACCGCATTTTGAAATTATAGGTCAATTTTCTTAATTTTTTAACCCCTTAAATTAACCATGCGATCTTATCTGGACCTTTAGCGGTTGCCAAAGTTCGTTCTTTTTGCCCCGCCAACCTGGAAGAGAGGGAGTATTATCCTTCGATCGACCATAATAACTTCATGGCTTACTAATCCTGGTTCCCAAGCTCCTGCTTGGGAACCGCCTTTTGCTGCCAAGCTCCTGCTTGGCGAAAGGAACCGGTAATTTCAGGAACTCGCGCCTGGATAAAGATGCCCCCAAGCAGAGCTAGGGGGAAATTTGGCTTCCCCAGCCGGGGCTTGGGAAGGAGGAAAAAATTATTTACCTGCTTATTAATAGGGGCGAAACGGGTTACCGGAATTATCCCGGGATGAGCCTATACGGCAGCCAAGACTGGCAGGGGCAACTCGTTGACAACCGGCTTAAATCCGTGTATTTTTAAGCTGTTGTGGGGCTGAGGGGGGAGATAAGATGGGGCGCAAACGGCTGGTCCTGGCTCTGGCCACTTGCGGGGGAGTGGGCTATCTGCCGGTCATGCCCGGCACCTGGGGCACCTTGGCGGCGCTGCCCCTCTGGTGGCTGCTGGCGCACCTGGGTCCATGGGGCTACGGCCTAACGCTGGCGGCGCTTTTGGCCCTGAGCATCCCGGTGGCCGCCCTGGCCCAGGAATACCTGGGACCCGACCACCCCGCCATCGTGCTGGACGAGGTGGTAGGCCTGCTCATCGCCCTGGCCGGGGTGCCCCTGGCGTGGCGCTGGCTGATAATCGGGTTCGTCTTATTTAGATTGCTGGACATTTGGAAACCTTTCCCTATAAAGTATTGCGAAAGATTGCCGGGCGGCTGGGGGGTGGTGCTGGACGACGCGGCCGCGGGCCTGGGAGCCAGAGTGGCGTTGGGAATTTTAATGGTAGTTCTGTCCGGATGACAGGTTAATGCCAACTATATTGAGAATACAGGGTTATCGATTTTTCTTTTTCAGCAATGAGGGTTATGGAAAACCGCATGTACATGTCGAATCCGGAGATAGCTAGGCAAAATATTGGCTGAGACCGGCAACGCTGGCAAAGAATTTTGGTTATAAACCCTCTGAACTCTCTCTATTAAGAAAGATAGTGGAAACTCACGAAGATTTATTTTGGGAGAAATGGCATGAATATTTTGGCTAAACCCCTGATTGTGCTAATCACCGGAGTTTCATTCGAGGATGACATGTTACAAGTCTTCCTTTCCGATGGCCGAGAAATCCGGGTGCCTCTGGAATGGCTTCCCAAGCTGCGTGATGCCACCACCGAAGCTCGCGGAGAATGGCGCTTGATCGGCAGGGGAGTCGGCATTCATTGGCCGGAAGTGGATGAAGATATTTCATTGGAAGGATTATTGAGTTAGGATCTGCTTCTTGATGCAAGGCGAAATCATCACCACCGGCACGGAGCTGGTCACCGGCCGGGTGGGCGATATTAACGCGCGGTATGCCGCCCGCCGGCTCCACGAGGTGGGGCTTACGGTCCGGTGCATCACCATCCTGGGAGACAAGGCGCCGCTGCTCCAGGAAGCCTTGCAACAGGCGCTGGCGAGGTCTCGCTTTATCATCATCACCGGGGGTCTGGGGCCCACCGAAGACGACATCACCGCGGCGGCCGCGGCCGAGGCCCTGGGTCTGGAGCTCTACCAGGACGACGGTCTGCTCAACCGTATCCGCCGCTGTTTGAAAGAACAGGGCCTCCCCTGGGAGGACCGCTACGGCAAGATGGCCTGCATCCCGAAGGGCTCCCTGGTGCTGGACCCCGGCGGCTCCGCCTGCGGCTTTGCGCTGCGGCACCGGGACGTCCGGCTCTTCTTCCTGCCCGGGGTGCCGAAGGAGATGCACCAGCTTTTCGACGCTTACGTGCTCCCGAGCCTGACGGAATGGGCCGGCGGCGGCGAGTGCGTGGCCCAGCGGACCCTGCGCCTCTTCGGGATGGCGGAAACTCAGATCCAGCAGGTGGTTTCCCGGCTGCCGGAGTTTCAGGTGGGGGTGACGGTGGGCTTTTACCCCGACTTTCCTGAAAACCACCTCACCCTGACGGTCAAGGGACGGGACTGCGGCGCCCTGGAGGCCGCCCTGGACCGCCTTACCGGCGCCCTGGCCCGGGAGGTGGGGGACGTCCTGCTGGGGCCCGAGGAGGTTCGCCTGGAAGAACTGGTGGGGCGCCGGCTCCGGGAGCGGGGCCTGACGCTGGCCACCGCCGAGTCCTGCACCGGCGGCCTCATCGGCCACCGGCTGACCAACGTCGCCGGGGCGTCGGACTACTTCCTGGGCGGGGTGGTGTCCTACAGCAACCAGGCCAAGTTGGACCTCTTGCGAGTTCCTCAAGAGGTCCTGGCGCGGGCCGGGGCGGTGAGCGCCGAGGCGGCCCGGGCCATGGCCATGGGGGTGCGGCAGGTATTCCACGCCGCCCTGGGCCTGGCGGTCACCGGCATCGCCGGCCCCGGCGGCGGGAGCATTGAAAAGCCGGTGGGCACGGTGTATTTCGGTTTGGCCACCCCCCAGGGGGAGGAGGTGTGGCATTATCTGTTCCACGGGGGCCGGGAGGAAATCAAGGTTTTGTCGGCCCAAACCGCCCTGGACCGGTTGCGCCGGGCGTTGAAATAGCTGTTGGCTTTCAGCTTTGAATCTGTTACGAAAAGTTCCTGAGGTTGTGTAGGACAGCCGCCCCCGGCTGTCCAGGCACAGGCTGGAAAGCCTGTGCCACCAAAACTTTTCATGGTTTTGAGAGAGCTTGGCTTATGAGCGACTGCTCTGGGAGTGGGTGTGTCTTACGCACCAAAAACGGTGCGCGGTGTGCACCCTACATTTGAACAGCCGGGGGGCGGCTGTTCTACATTTTCCTGGTTTTTGGGGGTTCCGCTGGAACATGAATGGCTCGTTCCCAAGCTCCAGCTTGGGAACGCAAATCTTGGCCCAAGCTCTGCTTGGGCACCATTGCTATCATAAATGATAGTTTCCCAAAACCAAGTTTGCCTTCAGGGAGTCCGCAAGCAAATCTGGGAACTGGGGAAAATTGCCCATTTATTGACAGTTACCTTAAGTTTTTCACTGCCTGCGGCAAGATGGCATGACAGGGACAGTTTTTGGTTTAATAAAGCTGAAAGCTGAAAGCTATCACATGATTCGCTGCTTTCTGGCCATTGATCTGCCGGACTCCTGGCGCCCCCAACTGGCCCTGGTCCAGGGGGAGTTGCAGAAGAGCGACGCGGACGTGCGCTGGGTCCAGGTGGGCAACATCCACCTGACCCTGAAATTTTTCGGGAATCTCCCGGACGGCGAATTGGACCCCATCAGCGCGGCGGCCCGGGAAGTGGCAAGGGAGCAGGCGCCCTTTGAGCTCCAGGTCACCCAGGCCGGGGCCTTCCCCAGCGCCAAGGCCCCCCGGGTCATCTGGCTGGGTCTGGGCGGCGACCTCATGCCCCTGGCCCAGATGTATCATAAGCTGGAAAAGGCCTTTGCGGCCCTGGGGCACCTGCCGGAGGGCCGGCCCTTCAACCCGCACCTCACCCTGGGCCGGGTGAAATCGCCGGCCAACCGGCACCGGCTGGCGAAGCTGCTGGAGGCGCTGCCGCCC
>JBGPBR010000219.1:0-4216 GCA_041481325.1 Desulfobaccia bacterium | reverse complement strand
CGCCTGATCGGCGTACATCTTGGCTTCGTCTACGCTTTTCTTGCAGGCGTCGCAGCAGCCTCCCACCATGACAACAACAAATGCCATGATGATGGCTAGAGCAAAACCCTTCCTTACCAAAGCTTTCCTCATCATCTATCCCCCCTTCTCAAAGAGATGGTTAAAGGTTTAAGATGCCGACATTTAATAATAGTGGCCGACAAATATCAAGAAAAATTATGCCCTACCCCAAAAAATTTTTCCCCGTTTACAAACGGTCGGCGGGCATAAGTTCCTGATCCCCGCTTAATTATAAGTATCAGACGGAGAATATCAAGAAAAATTATGCAATTTTTCCGAGATAGTTTTGGCTCCCTTATGGTTCCTGAAAATATAATCTTGGCAAATTAATAGATAAATCCATCATAAGTCTAGTCTGCTTTTTTTCCGTAAAGGTTCATCTCGCCCCAGTTTAGGCCGGTGCGCAGGTCCACCTCCAGGGGGATCTCAAGCTCTACCACATGCTCCATCACCTGCCGCACCAGCCGGGCGGTTTCGCCCAGCTCCGCCTCCGGCACCTCAAAGAGCAGTTCGTCGTGAATCTGCAAGAGCATCTTGCCGGACCAGCGCCGGTCCCGCAACTCGGCATCCAGCCGGACCATGGCCTTTTTAATGATGTCCGCGGCGGTGCCCTGGAGAGGAGTGTTGATCGCGGCCCGCTCCGCCTCGCCGCGCAGGATGCGGTTGCTGCTTGAGAGGTTGGGAATCTGGCGCCGCCGCCCCAGCAGGGTGGTGACCCAGCCCAGCCGGCGGGCCTGCTCCAGGGTGCCGTCGAGATAAGCCTTCACCCGGGAGTACTTGGCAAAATACCGCTGGATGAAGTCGTGGGCCACCCGGGTGCCGATCCCCAGTTGTTTGGCCAACCCGAAGGGGCTCATCCCGTAGATGATGCCGAAGTTCACCACCTTGGCGGCCCGCCGCATGTCCGGGGACACCAGCTCGGGATGGATGTTGAAAACCACCGCCGCGGTCTGCCGGTGGATGTCCTCCTTTTCCTGGAAGGCCCTGAGAAGCGTCGGGTCCTGGGAAAAATGGGCCAGCAGCCGCAGCTCCATCTGGGAGTAGTCGGCGCTGAGAAAAACCCGGCCCCGGGGAGTCACAAAGGCCTGGCGCACCTGGCCCCCCAACTCGCCTCGCACCGGAATGTTCTGGAGATTCGGGTCCCGGCTGGAGAGCCGCCCGGTGGCGGCCACCGACTGCAGGAAGGTGGTGTGGATCCGACCGGTCGCCGGATTTACCAGCTTCAGGAGGGCGTCCACGTAAGTGGACTTGAGCTTCCCCATGGAGCGGTATTCCAGGACCTTGGCCGGCAGCGGGTGCTTCGGGGCCAGGGCCTGCAACACCTCCACGTCGGTGGACAACGCCTTGCCCTTGGTTTTCTTCTGTGGCGCGAGTTGTAATTTCTCAAAGAGGATGCGGCCCAACTGCTGGGGGGATTGAATGAGAAACTCTTCCCCGGCCAGCCCATGGATTTCCCGCTCCAGGCGCTGCATCTCCGTTTCCAGGTCCTTCCCGAAGCGGCTTAAAAACTCCCGGTCCACCAGGATGCCCGCTTCCTCCATGCGGGCCAGGGACGCCAACAGGGGCAGCTCCAGGTCCTGGTACAGCTCTTCCAGGCCTTCCCGGGCCAACTCCGGCTGCAGGACGCCCCAGAGATTGAAGGCGGTCTCGGCCCGGGCCCCGGCGTACCGGCAGGCCAGTTCCGGCGGCAGCTGGGCCGCGGCCAGGGGCCGCCCGGCCAACTCCCGGGGACCGGGCAGGTTGATCCCCAGGTGGTGCAGGGCCACATTCTCCATGGTCTGCTCGTAGCGCCCCGGGTTGAGGAGGTAGGAAGCCAGCAGGATGTCGCCCCGTACGCCTTGGAGCTCGACCCCGAGTCGATGGGACACCTGTATGGCCGCTTTGAGATCGGGGCCCGCTTTCTCCACCCCGGGGTCGGACCACAAAGGGCCCAAGGCCTGCCAGACAGCCTCGTCCGGCAGGTCCCCGTGAAAAGGCACATAAGCCCCCTGTCCCGGCTGCCAGGACAGGGCGACCCCGGCAATCCTGGCCATCACCGGGTGCTGCTCGCTCGTCAGGAAAAAGAGTCCCATCCCGCCGGCTTCCCGGATGGCTGCGGCCGCCTGGTCCAGCTCTTTGGGGGTATTGACCAGGGTGAAGCTCTCAAAGGTTTTTTCGTCAAACCCCAGCTCCTTGGCCAGGGTGCTGAATTCCAGCTCCACGAAGAGCCGCCGCAGGGCTTCCCGGTCCGGCGGGCCGGGGTGCAAGGCCTCCAGGTCCGCGGCCAGCGGCACCCGGCATTCCAGCACGGTCAACCGCCGGCTCAGCCTGGCCTGCTCGGCATGTTCCTTTAATCGATCCCGCAACCCTTTTTGTTTAATCTCCTCCACCCGGGCCAACAGTCGGTCCAGGCTGTGATACTCGGCGATCAGCTTGAGGGCGGTTTTCTCCCCGATGCCCGGCACCCCGGGGATGTTGTCGCTGGGGTCCCCGGCCAGGGCCCGGACCTCGATGAGCTCCTGGGGGCTCAGACCGTACTTTTCCCGGATGGTCTCCGGGTCGTAGCGCACCCCTTTCATCGGGTCCCACAGGTCCACCCCTTCCTGCACCAGGGGCAGGAGGTCCTTGTCGCCGGAGATGATCTCCACCCCAAAGCCCTGCCCCCGGGCCCGTTCCACCAGGGTGCAGATAAGGTCGTCGGCCTCATAGCCCTCCTGCTGCAAGGCCGGCAACCCCAAGGCGGCGGCAACCTTATTGATGTAAGGGAGCTGCATCACCAACTCCTCGGGCATGGGAGGGCGATGGGCCTTGTAGCCGCGGTAAAGCTCATGCCGGAAGGTGGGGCCCTTGGCGTCGAAGACCAGGGCCAGATACTGGGGCTGGCGCTCCTTCAAGACCTTGAGGAGCATGGTGGTGACCCCGTAGACCGCCCCGGTGGGCAGGCCCTTGGAATTGGTCAGGCGCGGCAGGGCGTGAAAGGCCCGGTAGAAGTACGAGCTGAAGTCGATGAGGTAAAGCACCTTGGACTCGCTGGCCATGGTTTCCGTCCTCTCCCCCCTTATAGCCTCTGCCCGGGGCGGTGTCAATGCGGCCCGGGTCAAAGAGGCCTCCGGCCCCTCGGGATGCTTTTCTGATTGGAAAAGTTGGCGTAGGGTGCGTCTTACGCACCATTACATGGTGATTGGCTGCGCCGGCGTCTCGCCGGTGTGGTAGGGGCGGGTTTAAAACCCGCCCCTACCGCGGCCGTTTGCCTGGTTTTGGCGTCAGCCAACAGTCTCCTGAGGATGTGTAGGACAGCCGCCCCGGCGGTCCAGGCACAGGCTGGAAGCCGGTGCCACCAAAACTTCTTTTCATGATTTACGAAAGAGCCGAGGGCTGATGAACGACGGTTCCGAAATATTTTGATCTTCGAGTCTCGGGTTTCGAGAATGGAGATGAATATGCAGCCCAATATCTACCCTGCCCGGGCAAAGATTGGCAGCCGAGAGGCGTTTTCCAGAGCGGCTTGGAAATGAGGGAAAAACGTGGGACACCCGCCCTCGGGTGTCCGTCCGGGGCCGTCAAGGGCGGCGGCGCTACTTTTTCTTTGACTTACGAATGAGCCAACCGCTCACACCCTGGGCTTGGCCCAGATTTCCAGGACCGAGAGCTTGAGGAACCGTTTGGACGCGGCGCTCTTGATAATGGCCACCGTGTCCCAGCCCCGGGCGGTGCCGCCCACGGCCACCACTTCCTCCTCTTCGGGGATGAGGCCCGCGTCCACCGCCTCCATGACGATCTCGCAGCACACCTTGATGCCCTGGCCGAAGCGCCGCAGGGTGTTGGCAATGAGCAGGGTGGGGGCGCTGCCCTTGAACTGGTCCGCCAGGCTGGCCTCCAGGGAGTGGGTCAGGATGGTGGCCTTGAGCACCTTGCCGCCCCGGCTGGTAATCGCCTCGTAGTGCTCCGGCAAAAACTCGTCGATGTTGGGGCCCTTGAAACCCACGGAGTGCCCCACCACCACCAGGTTGACCTCCGGAGCCATGGCCAGCCGCTGGGCCGCCTGGGCGCCGCTGACCCCGGTGGTGGAGGCCACCACCAGGTGGCGGTAGCCCAGGCCCGCCGCCTTTTCCAGGAGATCCAGGCAGGCCGGGGTGTTGTCCGGCCCCACCCCGGGGAAATACCACGCTTCCCTGCG
>JBGPBR010000218.1:0-4248 GCA_041481325.1 Desulfobaccia bacterium | reverse complement strand
TGCTGGCCTCCGGAAAGGGTATGGGCCGGCGCCTCCAAGCGGTCCTTTACTTCCTCCCACAGGTGGGCTTCCTTGAGAGCCCATTCAACCCGGGAAGCAATGTCCCGGCGAGGCAACCCCAGGACGAGCTTCACCGGCAAGGCGAGGTTGTCGGCAATGGACACCGGCAGGAGGTGGGGCGTTTGAAAGACCATGCCCACCCGGCGCCGCAATTCCGTGAGGGGCACGGCGTAGATGTCCCGCCACTCGCCCTGCAACTTCAGCCTTAAGGACCCCTTGGTTTCACTTTGAGGAAAGCACTCATTGAGCCGATTGAAGGCCCGGAGAAAGGTGGTCTTTCCTGAACCCGAGCGCCCCAGGATCACCGCCAGCCGACCGCGGTGAAATTTGGCGCTGAGGTTATGCAAAACCTCACGCCCGGCAAAGCTGACGTGGAGACTTTCCACCAACACGGTGGGTTCTAAATTAATAGGTCTTTTGGGTTCCATGCCTTGGTAAAGGTGCTCTTAAGATAATAAGCTCAGAGAAAAAGAACTGCGGTCAACATGAGCAAAATCAGGGCGGCTCCGAAGCCCTGGGCCAGTTCGGCGTCGGACCGGGCCTCCGCGGCCAGAAAAAAGATGTGAAATGGCAGGGCCTCATATTTATCCAGGATACCGGAGGGCAATCCGGAGTTGGCCACCACCCCGGTAAGCAATATCACCGCAGTATCTTCAGCGGCGCGGCCCACCGCGAGGATGACTCCGCTCAGGATGCCCCGGCCCGCCGCCGGGAGCAGGACGTGGACTATATTCTGCCAGGGGGTGAACCCCAGGCTGAGCCCCGCCAGCCGGAGTTCGTGGGGCAGAGCTTCCAGGGCGGTTTGAGTCATAAGAATTACATAGGGGAGCACCAGCAGGGCCAGACATCCGGCTGAAAGCAAGAGACAGGTATTGGCCTGGGGCGCCACCGTCTTCTTGAGAAAGAGGATCAGGGAGAATCCGAACAGCCCCATCAGAATGGACGGAATGCCCGCCAGCAGTTCCACCGCCAGGCTGAACCATCTTTTCCAGGGGCCGGAGGCGTAGTGGGCCAGATAGATGCCGCTGGCGAGACCCAAGGGAATGGCCAGGAGAGAAGAGAGGAGGACTAGGGACACCGTGCCCACGCAGGCCGACCAGATGCCGTGCCACACCGGGAGGCGTCCGGTGATGGCCTCCCAGGGCGGCGTATTCCCAAAAAAGAGGCTCAGGTTGAGAGTGTCAATTCCGCGCCACCCGAGAAAGCCGAGAAACAGCAAAACCATCCCCACGGTGGTCAGCACCGCCAGCCAGGAGCAGGCTTGCGCTAGATAAGTGATCTTTTTAATCATGGCGCAACCCCGCCGGAAGAGCCGCCCTGGACTGGAGCCGCCGCAGGGTCAGGTTGACCGCAGCGTTGACCCCGAAGAGGATCAGGCCGCTGGCAAAAATTGACTGGTATGCCTGGCTGGTGCTGTCTGTGGCCACCACCAGGGCGATGTGGGACGTCAGGGTGCGGATGGAATCCAGGAGAGTATGGGGCACCTGGGGGGCATTCCCGGCTACCATGAGGGCGATGATGGTATCGCCCATGGCTCGGCTGAAACCCAGCACCGCCGCCGCCCAAAGACCCCGGGAGGCCAGGGGCCTTATGACCCAGAGCAGGGTTTGGGCCGGGGAAAATCCCAACGCGGCGCTTACCAGGCGCACCCGTGCATCCACCTGCTGTAGCTGGGCATGGACCAGGAGCACGATGGTGGGCAGAATCATCAGGCTTAGGGTTAGAGCAGCGGTGAGCCAGGAGTACCCGGTGCTCTCCGAAAAAGCGCCGCGCACCACCGGAACCAGGAAGATCACCGAGACGAATCCATAAATCACGGTGGGGATGCTGGTCATGAAATGGATCAGGCTCATGAGCGCTCCCCTGAGAAACCTGGGGCCCAGGCCGTGGGCAAAGCCGCAGAGCCCCAGGCTCAAGGGATAAGCCAGGCCCATGGCGGCGACCGCCAGGCAGAGGGAGCCCACCGCCATAGGGAGAATGCCGAACTTTCCCTGGAAGGGGAGCCACTCCCATGAAAAGATTTCAGCCAGATGGCCCTGGGAAAAGATAGGCAGGGCAAAGTAGGACAGAAATCCCAGGATAGCCAAAACTGAGCCGCAGGAGATAAGGGTAGCCCCCAGCAATAGCCCTTTGATGCCGGCCTGCCGTCGTTCCAGGCGGCGCCAGCGTCCTGGACGGCCCGCTTCGGCTGTTTGCGGAGATAGAGTTTGTCCGACAATCGGCAAGTATCTTCACCCTTCCTCCGGAGCGCCTGCCTCGGGGTCAACGCTCCGGCCTGTAGTTGGGAGATGCAACCCTATTGCAGCGGGATGAACCCGTGCTTCTGGATGATCTTGGCCCCCTCGGGACCCCTGATGTAGTCGATGAAGGCCTGCACCAGGGGTTGAGGCTCCCCCTTGGTATTCATGTAAAGCTGGTGCGTAACGGCATAGGCGCCGCTCTTGGCGTTTTCCTGAGTCGGCTCCGACCCGTCCAGCTTGATGGCCTTCACCTTTTGGTCCACAAAGCCGATGCCCAGGTAGCCGATGGCCTGGGGGTCTTGGGCCAGGGCCAGCTTCATGGCGCCGTTGGAGGCCACGATATTGGCCTTGGCGTCAATATGCCCCTTCTTCAGGAGCTTTTTCCAAAAGGTTTCCCGGGTGCCGCTGGCTTCATCCCGGGTGAAGAGATGGATGGGGGCGCTCTTGCCGCCCACTTCCTGCCAGTTTTTGACCTTCCCGGCAAAGATATCCCTTACCTGCTGGGAGGTCAAGGCCCCCACGGAATTCTGGGGATTGATCGCCACCGCCACGCCGTCAATGGCAAAGGGGAAGGTCTTCAGGCCGTACTTTTCAACTTCCTGGGGAGAGAGGGCTCGGCCGGTGTTGCCGAGGTGCACCAATCCTTCGCCCACTTTCTGGACTCCCACGCCGGAACCGCCCCCGGCCACGGTAATGCGGATCTTGGGATTGGCCTTCATAATCGCCTCGGCGGCGTCTTTCATCACCGGGATATGGGCGGTGCCGCCGGCGATGTCGATGGCGCCTTCCAGGTTTTGAAAGCGCTGAAGTTGGGAATCCTGAGCCCAAGCCACAGGTCCTATTCCCATGCTAAGAACCAACGTGAAGACGACAGTCATTAATCCATTTCTTGAGTTGAACATAAGGAACCTCCTGGATAGTTTATTAATCTTCAAAAGCAGTTACCGGCAATCCCCCCTTGTGCCACTCCGGGAAGCCGTAGGGATCGCGGTAGACTTGCTGGTAGCCAAGTTTCACAGCCACCCGGGCTGCCGGGGCCGCCAATTCTCCCTGCCGCCCAATCACCGCAAAGGTCCCGGCCTGCTCCTCCACCCGGACCTCGTAGCCGGAACGCTGGAGGAAGCGGCTGACGTTTTCCTTGGCCGCCAGATTGTCCACCAGGACCGTGAACTTTTCCACGCCTCCCTGGTCGATGACCTCCTTGGTTTTGATGACCGGGTTGGGACAGGCCAACCCGCGACAATCAAGCTCTTTTTCAGCCATGGGTGGTATTCTCTTTGATAGCAATTCTGGAAACTAAACATTCTTTGCCGTTGTTTTTGGGATTAACGGGTCGTACTTCTGGGCATGGCCAACCGATAATCTGATTTGGAGTGCAATTGCAGCCATTGGATTTCCATCCCATTTCCTCCCAAACTTCGGTGGTTTCCCGGCAAAGAGCGGGTTGAAATCCGAGCCAGTCGGCCAGCGTATTAAAGACCTGGACCTTAACAAGCGTGGAGTACCGCTTTATCCCGTTAGGCGATTTGGCAAGTTCTCTCCCAAGCCCTTCCCGCCGGCCACGGGGCAGCCTGGGAAAATGCTTGAGGACTCCCAGCGTCACCCTTTCAGGGGCCCGGAGCGGCGGCAATACCGCCATTTCGCAGCACGCGGCGTGCCGACCGGTAGAAACAGACCGGCTCACCGAGCGCGGACGAACTTACGCCGGCAGCAGGTCCCAGATGTGCAGGTCCGGAGAACTACGCTGGAATGAAGGCAGGTTGAAGAAATTACCTGAGGAAGGAAAGGAGGGAGGTCTAAAAGGAACTTACTGCAAGCAGTCCTTTTCCCAGGCGATCCTCCCCGGCCTCATCCAGCGCCTTAGGGATGCGGGCCTTACCAAGGCCCCCCGAACACCTGGGCTTCAGGACTTCCTGCGAATAATGAGCACGGGCCGATGCACCTGGGA
>JBGPBR010000217.1:0-4258 GCA_041481325.1 Desulfobaccia bacterium | reverse complement strand
CCAATTTGGGGGCACCCCCGAAAATGAAAGCTTTGTGTAGGGGCGGGTTTTAAACCCGCCCCTACCGGGACTTTCACGGTAAACCCTGCGGCTACCAAAGGCGGCGGGCAGGGACGCCCGCCCTGCCTTCTTTTCATGATTTATGGGTGAGCCGACGGCTCATGAGCGACTATCTTGAAAAGTTCCTGAGGATATGTAGGACAGCCGCCGTCGGCTGTCCAGGCACAGGCTGGAAGCCTGTGCCACCAAAACTTCTTTTCATGATTTACGGGTGAGCCGACGGCTCAAGCGCGACTGAAAAGAAAATTGCCGGGAGAAAGCCCAACCTCATGCCACTCGACAGCAAGGAACGACCTCTGAAAGTCTGCGCCACCTGCCGGTTCTGGTCCTATGAACATAAAGGGTTCTGCCGGCAGTTTAAGCAAGGGGTGGGCAGGTTCTGGTTCTGCGCCCAGTGGAGCGCGGCGGCCGCCGGCCCCGAGGTGACGCCGCCCCCGGAGGCGGCTGGGTCCTCAGCGCCGAACTAAACGGTCCCCGACCTCCGCGCCAGTCTCAGGTGGGATAGCCGGTCTCAGCTGGCCACCCCTGATTTCGGCGCCGGCGAGGGCGCCCAGGCTGCATTTTGATGGTCAAGGCAGGTCCGGAGACCTTCGCGGTCTCAACCCGGTATTTGAAGGAGTCCCATTTCCCCGCCGAAAGGGAGGAGCCGATGCAAGAAGTAGCCTTTGCAGCCCTGGTGCACGGGGTTTACGTGGTAACCACCCGCCTGGACGACGCGGTGAACGGCATGACCGCGGCCTGGGTCTCCCAGGTCTCCCTGAACCCTTTGCTGGTCATGGTTTCCATCGCCCCGCCCCGCTACTCCCACCGGCTGATCAAGGACAGCGGCATTTTTGCCGTCAACGTCCTGACCAGCTCCCAGGTGGACCTGGGCAAGCGCTTCGGCTACAAGAGCGGCCGCAAGGTGGACAAGTTCGCGTTCATGGAATGGACCACCGCGGTCACCGGGGCCCCCATCCTGCCCCAGGCTTACGCCTACCTGGACCTGAAGCTGGTGCACACCTTCCCCGCGGGGGACCATACCCTGTTCGTGGGAGAAGCGCTGGACGCCAAGATCCTCAACCCCCTGGCTCAACCCCTGGTCTTTAAAAAGAGTGATTTTTTTTAGCCGGGGCCTCGGTCCAGCCGCATACGGGCCACCCCCCCCACCACCCCCTGAAGCCCGCTCCCGCATGGTGGAACCCCTCCCCGGACCTCGAGAAAACGTTTGACTTCGCCGATTTTTTGCTCTAAGAAAAATTATTACATTCTGGAATCTATCAGACATTTTTTCCAGGATGGGGGGATTGAGGGGGGAGAATTGGTCAGATGGACAACTTCGGGGACGCAGGCCGCATTTGCCTGAACCAGGACATCAACGGGGTCTGTGAGAACTGCCTCTGGTGGGAATGGGACTCCCAGCGGCAACAGTGCAGCAACGGGGAGTATCACATCTGCCCCTTGTACCGGGAGCGGCTGTTCAAGGCCGCGGCCCAGGCCCGGTCCCAGGGGGACCCATAGGCAGGCCGGGGGCCCCGGCCCGCAGACGCCGGGTCAACCGATCCGCCTGTCTCAGGGGCAGGGGAATCCGGTACTTCCTGACGCAGCCCAGCCCGATCTCCCGGCACTCCTTTAGGGTTATCAGGTGTCCGGGGGAGAGGTAGAGCGGCTTCCGGCCGCTGGCGGTGCGCAGCCGCAGCCCCACCACTTCGTCCCGCCAAATAAGCTCGCCGGCGGCGCCGGCCTCCCAGCCGGGCTCCGGCCCGTCGCCCACCAGCCGGCTCTTGGCCAGGCCGATGGTAGGCACGTCCAGCACCAGCCCCAGGTGCGAGGCCAGCCCCAGGCCCCGGGGGTGCGCAATCCCCTGGCCGTCCACCAACAGCACCTCCGGCGGCTGCCGCAGCTTCCGAAAAACCTCCGCCAAGATGGGGACTTCCCTAAAACTGAGGAGCCCGGTGCGGTACGGGAAGGGCACCTCTCCCGCCGCCCCCGCTTCCTCCACCAACTCCAGACCGGGATAGGTGTAGACTGCGATGGCGCCAAAAATCCGGCGGTCCTCCCGGTCGCCGATGGCGTCCGCGCCCCCCACCAGGCGGGGGGGGACGGGGCAAGGGCACCAGCTTCACCCGATGGCGCAGCTCTTCCTGCATGGCCACGGCTTCCTGGTAGGTTTTGGGCCAAACTGATGCAAGGGGGGCATCGCCCGGCATTGTCCCGTCCATGATAATTGCAGAAATTAGAAAGAGGTGGGCCGTGCCCACCCTACGTTTTGGCCCCTGGGCCCATCGGTTCTTGCTGAAAGCCGTGTAGGGTGCGCACGGCGCACCGCACTCAAGGCACCGGCGGGGAAGACTGTACTGCCAAAGAATATGGTGCGTAAGACAGTCGCTACATTAACTACCCACTGCTTAATTGCTTACCAATCTCTCACCAACTCGGCGCTGTAGATAAACGCCCCGTCCCGTTGAACCAGCTGCCCGTCCCGCCACTCGATGATCCAGCCGCTGGCGCCTTTGCCGCCGAAGGGGAGGTGCAGGGGGGTGAAGAAGAAGTCGGGGTTGTCGTACACCATGCCGAATTTGGTGGCAAGGGCCTCTTTAGCGCCTGGAGGCGGGGAGCCGAACCAGCATACCAGGAAGGGATAGCGGCTCTGGAGCACCGCGGCCGCCGCCGCCTCGTCGCTGTCCGCCTGGACCAGGGCCAGGAAGGGCCCGAAGAGTTCCAGGTCCGGGGCCTCGGCGGTTGCCACCAGGAACGGCCCCTGCCATTCGCGGTCCCGGCGGCAAGGCGCCAAAAATCTGGGGCCCTTCAGGGCCGCCAGGGCCCGGTCCAGGAGCTTCCTGGTACGCTCCACTTTGATGGGACCGATCCAGGTCGCGGGGTCCCGGGGGTCGCCCACCTGGATTTCGGCCATCTGTTCAATAATCAGCTGCTTCGCCGGCTCGTAGATGTCCCGGTGGATGTAAGCCCGCTTCAGGGCGGTGCAGTACTGGCCGCCGTTAATGAAGGCCCGGCGCACCGTGAAGCGGGCCGCCGCCTCCAGGGGGGCGTCCTTAAACCAAATGATGGGCGGCAGGCCGCTGGGGCCGGCAAAAAAGAGCTTATCGAAGTGCCGGGCCTCTTGGGCGTAAGCCTCCCCCACTGCCGCGCCGCCGGAGATGAACAAGACCCGGACGTCGGGGTCTTGGACACAGCGCCGGCCGAATTCCCGGTTTTTCAGGCCGGTGACCGCCTCGATCTCCGCCAAGGGGGCGGTCACTTCCTGGAGAATCCGGGCGCTGCGGGGGGTCTGGGAGGAGCACGAGAAGCGGAAGCGGTTGCCCCCCAGCACCGCTGCGCCCCCCACCCGGGCCAGCATGATGGGCGAGGCGTCGTAGGGAAAGATGGCCGCCACCGTGCCGTAGGGGGCTTTGCCCGCCACCTGGGGGACTTCCGACTCCATGGTCTGGAGGTGCGCCACCGCCAGGTCCACTTCCAGGGCCGCAATGGTGCAGGGGGCGCCCAGGTCCTCCCCCTGGGCCGCCACCAGGTCGGCTTTACGGGCCGCCAACCGGCCGGCCAGCTCCTGTAACGATTGCAAGCGTGCTGCCATGGTCTCGGTCATCTCGTCAGGTTCACCTTGCCGGTTTTTCTCATCCCCAAGTTTAACTTGGGGACGCATAGTGGTTCTCAAGCTTAGCACCCGATCTCATTAAAGATAACGTATTTTAGAATACCATAAGCCGCGGCCTTTAAGTCATGATAATGACGCGGTAACCAAAGGCCACCAGCCTTACCGGGGTTCATGTGAAAATTAGTATTTTCTCCTTGACATAGTGGCCCCCGGACTTATAATCGACAATGGCTTACCAAAAAACTTCCTTTTTTGGTGAAAATTATATATATATATAAATAGGTGGAGCGTCGCATAGAGAGGAGTTATTCAAGTAATCTAATCAGTTGGGCACCTGGGACGGGAGTCGGCGACCGCGCCCGGCCCAGAAAGTTAGTCCGGCCAATCAACCCTTAGATTGTCAAGAATCATCATTGCATATGGAGGAACAATGGCAGAAGAGGCCGTTCACGAGGTAAAGGTTGACAGGAAGCACCGCAGGATCGGGAACATTGCCCCCGAACTGGCGGATCGCTGTTATACCTGTGGTACCTGCGCCGGGGGCTGCCCCGCCACCGGGCTGGTCCCAGGTTGGGATTCCCGGAAAGCGATCCGGGCCATCGTCTT
>JBGPBR010000216.1:0-4293 GCA_041481325.1 Desulfobaccia bacterium | reverse complement strand
GGCCGGCAAGCCGGCTAAGGTGGCCCTCACCGCCTGTATGCGAAAACTCCTGGTGATCCTTAACGCCATGCTCAAAAATCGTACCTACTGGAACCCACAGCTGCCTCTTGCAGCTTGACAGAAAAGACAGTCGCTACATTTTATACCTTCGCCGCGCCAGGTTTCTTAAAAAGACCCAGAACCCAGAACCCGCCTGAAAGCTGACGGCCGCTATCTTTCCCGCCTCACCGCCACCAGGACGCATAAATGAGGGCCAGGGTGAGGGTGAGGCCAACCAGGAAGTGGGTCTGGATAGTGAGGGCCTGGGCGCTGACGAACTCCGGTGTGGTGGGGGCGGTCCGCCAGACCAGGCGAATGGCCTTGACTGCGAAGGGCAGGGCCACCAGCCCGGCAATGATGAGGTCCGGCAGCAGGAAGGCTTCCATGAGAAAGATCAGGCTGAGAAAAGGCGCCAGCATCAAGGCCGCATAGACCCAGCGGGAGCGGCCGAGGCCCAGGCGGACCACCAGGTGGCGCTTGGCCGCGGCCATATCCGCGGCCAGATCAGGAAACTCGTTGATCCAGATGATGGCGGTGATCAGGAAGGCCAGGGGCAGGCCCACCGCAGCCCCAACCGGCGCCAGGCGGTCCGCCTGGACGTAGTAGGTCCCCAGGCTGAGGACCGGTCCGAAGGCCAGGAAGATCAGGCCTTCCCCCAGGCCGGTGCTCATCAACTGCAAGGGCGCGGCGGAATAGAAGAAGCCGCCGAGGAGTCCCAGGACTCCCACCAGGGCCACCCAGGGCCGGCCCAGATAGATCAAGGCCGCGCCGCAGGCCACCCCCAGGGCCAACAGCAGGTAGGCCAGGCGGCGCACCGTCTCGGTGGTCATCTCCTGGTCCTGGATCACCCGGCTGCCGCCGCTGAAGGGGGTCGCGTTGAGGTTCAGGGGGTCGCTGCCGAAGGCGTCGTAATAGTCGTTGATGAGGTTGGCCCCCAGGTGCAGGGCCGCAACCCCTAAGGCGTTCAGCAGGAAGAGGCCCGGGGAGAAGGTGCGCTCGATGAGATAGGCCAGGGCCGTGGCGGCGGTCACCGGGAACATCGACCCGGTGAGGAACGGCAGGCGCATGGCCCGGAGATAGACCCGCAGAAAAGCCATAAAACCACCAAATGGGCGGATTATAGGCCGGTTCCCCGCGCCTGTCAATTTCCGTCGGGAGATTTTCATTGCAGGATTAGGATAAAACGGCTAGAATCCTTCAGTTTAATAGCGGGGTCGCTCTTCCCCCCCTGACTCTGGACCATTCGAGTTAATTTTAGGCCGGGGAAGTCGGGGCCAGGCCCCGACTTCCCCGGCCCCTGTCGCTGGTTGGGAGGGGGGATTGGGGGGAGGGCGGCTGGAGCCAGCAGTAAGCAGTGAGCAGTAAGCAGTGAGAAAAGAGTGGCCCGCTAGGTCTTGTTTTCTGCTGCTCACTGCTAACTGTTCCCCGCTTACTGTTTTTCCACGGCCCTCCCCCCAATACACTTAACCTAGGAGGATTGGTTATGAGTCGCCCGAAGATTACCGTGGTGGGCGCGGGGAACGTCGGGGCCACGTGCGCCCATTGGGCCGCGGCCCGGGAATTGGCAGACGTGGTGCTGGTGGATATCGTGGAAGGCATGCCCCAGGGCAAGGCCCTGGACCTGATGCAGGCCCGGCCGATTTTCGGTTTCAACGTGGAGGTGGTGGGCGCCAACGATTATGAGGCCACCAAAGATTCGGACATCACCATCATCACTTCCGGCATCCCCCGCAAGCCCGGCATGAGCCGGGAGGACCTCATCACCACCAACAAGAACATCGTGGCCGAGGTCACCCGCCGGGTGATGGCGAAATCGCCCCACACCTTTATCATCGTGGTGGCCAACCCCCTGGACGCCATGTGCTACGTGGCCAAAAAGGTGAGCGGGCTGCCCCGGGAGCGGGTCATGGGTATGGCCGGGATTCTGGACACGGCCCGGTTCCGCTGTTTCATCGCCATGGAGTTGGGGGTGGCGGTGGAAGAGATCCAGGCCATGGTCCTGGGCGGCCACGGCGACGACATGGTGCCGGTGGTGAGCGCCACCAACATCTCCGGGGTGCCGCTGACGGACCTTCTCCCGGAAGACCGCATCGCGGCCCTGGTGGAGCGCACCCGGAAGGGCGGCGGCGAGATCGTGGCCCTGCTGAAGACCGGCTCGGCCTTTTACGCCCCGGCCGCGGGCGCGGTGCAGATGGCCGAAGCCATTATCAAGGACCACCGGCGCCTGGTGCCGGTGAGCGCCTATCTCACCGGGGAATACGGCTTGAGCGATCTCTTCTTTGGGGTGCCGGTGATCCTGGGCGCCAAAGGCATCGAGAAGATCCACCTGGTCAAGTTGAGCAAGGCCGAGGAGGCCATGCTGGAAAAGTCCGGCAGGGCGGTGGCCAAGACCCGGGACGAATTGAAGATGTAGCCAACTGTGGGCGGGAGGGGCGGGAGGGCGACGGGCCCGGTCCTTTCGCCTTCTTGCCAAGCTTTTTCCATGAGCGACGACGGCAAAGCGTGGCTGAAAGCCGCCCTGGGTCTCCTGGTGGTCATGGGGGCGCTGAACAATCTGAGGAGCACCCTGGCGGACCTGGACCTCTGGGGCTATCTGGCCTTCGGGCGGCTTTTTTGGGAAAGCGGGCGGTTTCCCTTTCAGGACGTCTTTTCCTACGTTCCCACCCTGAACCCCTGGGTTTACCACGAGTGGCTGACCGGGGTCCTGTTTTATCCCCTCTACCGGAGCCTGGGTCCTCCGGGCCTGCAACTGCTCAAATACACCCTGGGACTGGCCACGCTGGCCCTCATCTATCTGACGGCCCGGAAGCGGGGCGCCGGCCTGCTGGGTGCGGCCCTGGGGCTGTGGGCGGCCCAGTTGTTCCTGGCCCTGGGCTACGGCCCGGTGCGGGCCCAGGTGTTCACCTACGGGTTTTTCGCCCTCTACCTGTACCTCCTGGAAGACGCCCGGCAATCGGGCCGCTGGCGCCGCCTGTGGCTGCTCGTCCCCATCCAGGTGCTGTGGTGCAACCTGCACGGGGGGTTTTTGGCCGGCCTGGGCCTCATCGCCATCTACGCCGCGGGAGAGGCCCTCTCCCGGCGCCCCTTCCGACCTTATGCGGGCATGCTGGCTTTGGCGGCCCTGGCCACCCTAATCAATCCTTACGGTCCGGGTTACTGGACGTATATCGTGCGGGCCGTCACCATGCCCCGGCCGGAGATCACCGAGTGGGCTTCCATGCTCCAGGGATACCGGGCGGGAACTTTGGGCGGCGCTGATCTTTTCTACTTCTTCGCCATCATCGCCTGCGCGGTCTTGCTGGGATGGTGGGCCAGGTGGCGGGACCGCACCGCGCTGCTGGCGCTGGCCGTGACCCTGTGGCTGGGTTTGCGGCACCAAAGGCACGTGGTTTTCTTCCTGATCCTGGCCGGCGCCTATCTGCCCCTGCTCTTTTCGCGCTACCTGGAGGAGATCAATTCCCGGCCCCAGGTGGCGGCCGCCTGGACCCGGATCGGCTGGAAGCTGCCGTGCCTGGGGGCCGCCTTCCTGTCCCTGTCCCTGGGCTACCGGACTCTCCAGGCGGCTCCCTGGACCATCGAGATCCCGCCGCAGCCGGGGACGGGTATTACCGCCCGCATCTATTACCCGGTGGGCGCGGTGGATTATATCCGGCGGCAGGGGCTGTCCGGCAACCTGCTCCTGGAATTCAACTGGGGCGAGTACGCCATCTGGAACCTTTACCCCCGGTGCCGGGTGGCCCTGGACGGGCGCTACGAAACGGTGTACCCCGAGGAGGTGGCGTTGCCGTATTTCCAGTTTATCCAGGGCCACCCGGGCTGGCGGGGATTCCTGGAGCGTTACCCTCCCGACCTGGTGCTGGTGGACAGCCGTTCCCGGATCTATCCCCTGCTCCTGGCGGACGGCGCCTGGCGGCAGGTGTACGCCGACCCGGGCTGCGCCCTGCTGGTGAGGCGGGCGGGGGGGACCGGTTCCAGGGAGGGGGCCGGGGTATTTTAAGTCCCCCTTGCCTAAGCAAAAGGGAAATTGAGGACACCCGCACCAAGATCCCACCTAATCTCAGCCACGCAGGTTGTGACTTCCCCCCTGAAACTGCGACCAGGCTGGAAAGCCTGGGCCACCATTTTAAATCTTGTCAGAACCTTCCCACCTGAGGCGTAGGCTCACCCCAAGACCATGAAAGTGGTTGGTAGGGGTGGGTTTATAACCCGCCCCTCCAGCACCGGCGGGACGCCGGTGCCACCAGAGGGCTTACG
>JBGPBR010000215.1:0-4336 GCA_041481325.1 Desulfobaccia bacterium | reverse complement strand
GCGGTTCCTGGTGAAAATCATGATGATGGCAAAGGCCGACAGCGGCAAAAAGACCGTGAGGAGACAGCCCAACAGAACCGGATCGCACGAGCCCATAGATTAACCCCTAAGCTCAGTGGCTTCTTCGATGTTGACGGTTTTCAGTTTGCGGTACACGGCCACGATGATGCTCAAGGCAATGGCGGCCTCCGCCGCGGCCACCGCCATGATGAACAGGGTGATGACCTGGCCCACGGCCGGGTGCGGGGCGAGAAACCGATTGAAGGCCATGAAGTTGATGCTCGCGGCGTTCAGGATCAGCTCGATGGAGATGAGCACCGCGATGAGGTTTCGCCTGGCCAGCACCCCGTAGAGGCCGATGGCGAACAGGACCAGGGCCAGGTAGAGGTAGGTCTGCAATTGGTTGAACAACAGCATGGTTTAGACCTCGTTAAGGTTTGCCGCGGCCGCCCCGGGCCGTGACGATGGCGCCCAGCATGGCCACCAGCAGCAGCAGGGAGACCAGTTCAAAGATCAGGGCGTAATTGGTGAGCAGGTAATGGCCGATGGTGGTGATGGACCAATCCTTGCTCCGCTCCACGGCCGGGATCCACTTGGTTTTCTTCACCAGGAGGGCCATGAAGACGAAAGCCGCGCCGGCCCCCACCATGGCCCCCAGGAGCTTGGTCTTGTTCCGGGGCGGCCGGGGCAGGTGCAGCGGCTCAGACAGCATGATGGCAAAGCAGATGGCGATGCAGATGGCTCCCACGTAAATCAGGATTTCCATCAAGGCCACGAAGGGGCTGTTGAGATAGAGAAAGAGACCGGACACTCCCAGCAGCGACGCCGCCAGCCCCAGGACATTGTGGAAGATGTTGCGGGCCGCCACCGCAATGAGGGCGCCTACTATGGTAAGCCCCACCACCATTACGAAGGCCACCGAGGCCACGGCCTGGGGAGAGAAAAATGAGCTTAACGGGTTCATTCTTTGACCTCTTCAGCGGGGGCCTTTTCAGCCTTGGGCTTCTCCGCGGCCTTGGCCTTGGCTTCTTTGGCGGCGGCCTCGGCGGCCTCCGCCGCGGCGATGTCGGCCGCGGTGGGAACCGGAGTCATCGGCAAACCTGCCGCCTGCTGCCGCTTTTGCAGCAAGACCAGGTGGTCGAAAACGAAGTCTTCCCGGTGAAAGCCCGCCAGGCGGTACTCCTTGGAGTACTCCAGGGCGGTGGTGGGGCAGGCTTCGGTGCACAGGCCGCAGAAGCTGCAATAATAGTGCTCGTGCAGATACTTGGTGGCCCGCTTCTGCTTTTCCCCGGGGAACTTGGTCCCTTCCACGGTGATGAGCTGGGAAGGGCAGATGCGGGAACACATCTCGCAGGCGATGCACCGGTGGGTGCCCGTTTCGGAGTCGATGATCAGCTGCGGATAGCCCCGGTACCTGGGGGTCATGGTGATCTTTTGCCGCGGGTACTGCACGGTGACGATGGGTTTGACGAAGTAGCGGATCGTTACCGCCATGCCCGCCAGCAGACTGTAGAAACCCACCGCAATTTCTTTGAAATAATTAATCATCGCAATTCAACCTATCTGAGTTTCAGCACCAAAGCGGTTATGAGCAGATTGGCGAACGCCAAGGGAATCAAGATCTTCCAGGCAAAGTTGAGCAACTGGTCGAAACGCACCCGGGGAAAGGTCCAGCGGAACCACATCATCAGGAAGATGAGGGCGTAGACCTTGAGGAGGAACCAGATGACCCCGGGGAGGAAGGGACCGTGCCAGCCGCCCAGGAACAGGACCGTGGCCACGGCCGAGGCGATGAACATGTTGGTGTACTCCGCCAGGAAGAACAGGGCGAAGCGCATGCCGCTATATTCCGTATGGAAGCCGGCCACCAGCTCGGATTCGGCCTCGGGCAGGTCGAAGGGGGCCCGGTTGGTCTCCGCGGTGGCGCAAATAATAAAAAGGATAAAGGCCAGGGGTTGCAGCAGCACGAACCAGTACTGGCTTTGGGCCGCCACGATGTCGCTGAGCTTGAAGGAGCCCACCATGAGGATGATGCTCATGACCGTGATCAAGAGCGGGATCTCGTAGGCGATGTTTTGCGCCACCGAGCGGATGGCCCCGAAGACCGCGTACTTGTTGTTGGAGGCCCAGCCCGCCATCAGGATGGCCAGGACCGATAGGGTGGAGAAGGCCAGGATCAGCACGATCCCCACGTTCATGTCCTTGATGATCCAGGTGGACGAGAAGGGGACCACCAGGAAGGAGAGCAGCACCGGCAGGAAGACCACGATGGGGGCCAGCCAGAAGATGGGCTTGTCCACTTCGTCCGGGGTGATGAGTTCCTTGCCCATGAGCTTGAG
Organism: Desulfobaccia bacterium; assembly: GCA_041481325.1. Lineage (GTDB taxonomy): Bacteria > Desulfobacterota > Desulfobaccia > Desulfobaccales > 0-14-0-80-60-11 > DASWLF01. Next base: position 1,997 of record JBGPBR010000215.1, on the reverse strand, counting down.
GGCGTCGGCCACCGTCTGGATGGCGCCGTGCGGTCCCACTTCCATGGGACCGGGCCTAAGCTGCATGTGGGCCGCTACTTTGCGCTCCATCCAGATGAGAAACAAGGCGTTCACCGAGACCAGGGCGATGACCCCGACCAGGCCCACGATCATCCGGGCCCCTTCCGTTCCCAAGAATTGCGCCAGCATTTCCATAGATCGGCTCTTAAGTCCTGATTTACCGGTCGATTTCCGGGACCACTACGTCCACCGAGCCCAGGATGGCCACCAGATCGGCCACCAGGGTGTCCACGGCTAACTCCGGCAGGATGCTGAGGTTGGCAAAGCTTGGCACCCGCAGCTTGATGCGGTAGGGCTTGACGTCGCCCTGGCTGACGATGTAGCAGCCGAACTCGCCCCGGGCCGTCTCCACGGCCTGGTAAACCTCCCCTTCGGCGGGCTTGATGCGCTTGGGCACCTTCTCCGCCATGATGGGGCCGTTGGGGAGCTTGTCCAGGGCCTGTTCGATGATCCTGAGGCTCTGTTCCATCTCCTTGACCCGCACCACGTAACGGTCCAGGATGTCGCCCTTCTCCCCGATGGGGATCTCGAAGTCGAAGAGCGGGTAGGCGGAATAGGGCTCGGACTTCCTGATGTCGTAAGGGATGCCGCTGCCCCGGAGGAAGGGGCCGGTGAGCCCGTACTTGACGCACTGGTCCTTGGTGATGAGGCCCACGTCCTTGGTCCGGTTGATGAAGATGACGTTTTTGGTCACCAGGTTGTCGTAGTCGGCAAAACGGGTGCGCAGCCGTTTGATGAAGGCCCGGGTGCCGGTGATGAACTCCTCGTCGATGTCAGTGGGCACCCCGCCGGGCCGGTAGTAGCAGTAGGTAAGGCGGGAGCCGGTGACCCGGTCCAGGAGATCCAGGAGGTTTTCCCGGTCATCGAAGCTGTAAAGGATGGGGGTGAAGGCGCCCAGGTCCAGGAGGTAGGCCCCCAGCCACACCAGGTGGCTGGAGACGCGGTTGAGCTCCGCGGTGATGACCCGGATGAACTCGGCCCGCTCCGGCACCGTGACCCCGATGAGCTTTTCCACCGCCATGCAGTAGCCCTGATTGAAGGCCAGGGCGTGGAGATAGTCCACCCGGCCCATGTTGGGCAGGAACTGCAGGTAGTTGCGGTTCTCCGCCATGTGCTCGTGGGCCCGGTGACCGTAACCGATGACCGGCTCCGCCTTGGTGATGAACTCACCTTCCATCTCCAGGAGCACCCGCAAGACGCCGTGGGTGCTGGGATGCTGCGGGCCCAGGTTCAGGGTGTAGGTCTTTTCTTCGATGTCGTACTCAATCATGGCCCTGGGGTGCTCCGAAATCTTTTAGTAGGGGGTGAAAATCGGCATCTTCCGGCAGCAGGATGCGCTTGAGATTGGGGTGCCCGAAGAAGTGAATGCCGAAAAGGTCGAAGACCTCCCGCTCGTACCAGTCCGCCCCGGGATAAATCTTGGCCAGGGTGGGCATGCCTTTCTTCTTGCCCAGCGGCACGTGAACCACGGTGCGGCAGAGCTCGTAGAAGTTGGCGAAGTGGTAGACCATATCGAAAGACTCCCGGAGGTCCACCGCGGTGAGGGACGCCAAAAAGCAGCCCTCGTCCAACATGGCCTGGGCCAAGGCCTGAATCTGGTCGGGCTGGGCCGCCACCTCCAGGTGGCAGCCGGTCTTGGCGTAGTCGCCGTCCGCGACCTTTTCCAGATTCAGGGGAGCCAACGCTTTTTTGATCTTATCGATTAACATCTTGTCTGAACTTCCTGAGCCGGCCCCGGTTGGTGATCTTCTCCTCCAGGAGCAGGATGCTCTCGATAATGGCCTCGGGCCGGGGCGGGCATCCCGGGATGTAGACATCCACCGGGATGATAAGGTCCGCGCCGGGCACGATGGCGTACTGGTTGGGGTAGTAGAACGGCCCGCCGGAGATGGCGCAGTTGCCCATGGCGATGACCCACTTGGGGGCCGGCATCTGCT
>JBGPBR010000214.1:0-4349 GCA_041481325.1 Desulfobaccia bacterium | reverse complement strand
GCCCCTTTTCCCTGCGGTACCGCCGGCGGCAGGAGTCCCGGTGGCAGCGCTTGCTGGGGCGGGGTCTTAAGGAATTGCCCCCGGAAGCATCGGCGCATCTGGGAATCCGGCGGCTGGCGGCCCAGGTGGCCCTGCCGTTTGAGGTGCGGGCGGCTCGGGACTGGGGCAGGGGCCGCGGCGTCTGCTGGCGGCCCCTGGATTTGGCAGGGGCGTCCCGCCGGCACCTGCCCCGCTACGCCCGGGAACTCCTGGCGCCGGAGAACCTCAAGGCCCTGCTGGCTAACGGTCCCGGGGGTTCTTTGGAGGAGTTTGTGGCCGGGGAGTTCCACCGGGCCCGCCTGGCTTATCTCAGGTCGCCCCGGCGGCTCTTCACCGGGGACGACCCCGAGACCCGGAGGCGGGAGAAGTTTCTGGCCCGCAGGTTGCGGCGCCTGGCGGCATCTCAGGTCCGGGTGGTGCACCTGGGGGGCTGGGAGCACCTGGTCCCCTGGCAGGACGGCGGCGGCCTCTGGCACGGGCTCGCGGACCTGGCGCCCCTGAGGCTGCTCCTGGATGAGGCGGACTCAATCCCTGAAATCCTGGCGCCGGGATAGGGCGGAAAGGCGAAATAAATTTGGACCGGAGAGTTATCTCGAAAGTTTAATGGCTAGCCGCGCCCACCATTCATAATTTTGGAGATACCTTAGACTACCGGGATTTTTCGTGCTAACATTCAGGCCCCATGGACCAGGGAGCACAGAAATGCTGGAACCGCCACCCCGCGGTTCCGGCGGCAGGCAGGTGGGCCTGGCCCACCCTACCTTTGCTTGTTTTGCTGTTACCCGGTCTTGGCTGAAGGCTGAAAGCTATTTTCCGAGGAGCTGATGGAACTTCGACCTGTTAGCCTGCCCTGGGCCCCGGACCGGCGTCTCCGGGCGGTGCTGGGAGTGCCCCGCAGCACCACCATGGACGCCATCCTGGTCCTGGGCCACGGCGCCAACAACACCATGGACCACCCGCTCATCGCTGGACTTCACGAGCAACTGGCCCGCCAGGGTCTGGTGACGGTGCGCTTCAATTTTCCATACGCCGAAGAGGGCCGCAAAAGAGCGGACCCCGACGCAGCGCTGGAAGGCGCCTTGCGCCTGGTGTTGGAGTACGTGGGGGAGTTGGAGGAATTCAAGGGCCTGGAGCTCTACCTGGGAGGCAAATCCATGGGGGCCCGCATCGCGGCGCAATTGGTGGCCAAGGAAGTAGTGGGGGCCAGCGGCCTGGTCTTCCTGGGCTACCCCCTGCACTCGCCGGGCAAGCCCGAAAAGCTGCGGGACCAGCCCCTCTATCTGTTGCCCTGTCCGGCCCTGTTCATTGAAGGCTCCCGGGACCCTTTCTGCCGCCTGGATCTCCTGGGCCAGGTGTTGGGTCGCATGCCGGTGAGGACCGATCTCCACCTCATTCCCAATTCGGGCCACTCCTTTGAAAGCTCGGGCCGCGACCTGGCCCCGGAGTTGATGGCGGAAATCACCCGGGTGATCCTGGGGTGGATGGACAGCCTTTAAATACGGTTTTGGGTTTTCGGTTTTCAGTTTTCGGTAAAAGATTAAGAGCAATAATTTTCGTGTCGCGGGTGAGGAATAATTATATCTAAGAAGCGTAACCTTATGAGAATTGATCACGGCCCCAGTAATCTTGAAGAAATAGTTGATGTTGGTCGTTTAGTTTTTCTTAGGGCATCATGGAAGTTAAATGAGGATAAAGAATGGAATGCAAAGTTGAAAATAGCTTTCGATTGCGGGATTACTGAATAATTGGATTAAACTGAGGAAGGATGGCAATAATTATTAAAGAAATGGGGTTTTGATGAAAAATATGATTTAGGAAAATAATAAGAACTTTTTTCGAAAAACCGAAAACCGAAAACCGAAAACAGGAAACCATCTTTAAATGAGTGTCATATTAGTCGTTGACGACGATGCGCCTACCCGGGAGGCCTTGGCCACCGGGTTGAAGAAGTCGGGCCACGACCTGCACCTGGCCGCCACCGGGGCCGAGGCCCTGGACGAAGTGCGGCGCTACCCCGTGGACCTGGCCATCATCGATCTCAGGCTCCCGGACATGAACGGCACCGAGCTGTTCGGGGCGCTGCGGATCCTGCGTCCCGAAGCCATTGCCATCATGATTTCGGGCGCGGCCACGGTGGATGAGGCGGTCTCCGCCCTGAAGCGCGGCATTTACGACTTCATCACCAAGGACTTCCGCATGGGGGAGCTGCGCAAGGTGGTGAGCCGGGCCCTGGAGACTCAGAAACTCCTGGTGGAAAACGAGCGGCTGCGCCAGGCCCTCCAGGACCGGGGCCCCACCGGCCGCATCATCGGCCGGGGGGCGGCGCTCCTCAAGGTCATCCAAATGGTGAATCAGGTCGCCCCCATGAAGAGCACCGTGCTCCTCTCCGGGGAGTCCGGGGTGGGCAAGGAACTCATCGCCGAAGCCATCCACTACCAGAGCCCCCGGCGGGAGAAGCCCCTGGTGAAGCTGAACTGCGGGGCGCTGCCCGAAGGATTCATCGAATCGGAGCTCTTCGGCCACGAAAAAGGGGCCTTCACCGGGGCCATCCAGCAGCGCAAGGGGCGCTTCGAGCTGGCCGACGGCGGCACCATCTTCCTGGACGAAATCAGCGAGATGCCCCCGGCCACCCAGGTGAAGCTGCTGCGGGTCCTCCAGCAGGGCGAGTTCGAAAGGGTAGGGGGGGCCCAGACCCTGAGGGCGGATGTCCGGGTGATCGCCGCCACCAACCGGGACCTGGAAGAGGAGGTGGCCGCCCGCCGCTTCCGCCAGGACCTCTTTTACCGGCTGCACGTCATCCACCTCACCATCCCGCCCCTGAGGGAGCGGCTGGAGGACATCCCGCTGCTGGGCCTGCACTTTCTGGACAAGTTCTGCCTGGAAAACGACCGGCCGCCCATGGGGTTCAGCCCCGAAACCATGCGGGTCCTGAAGAGCTATGCCTGGCCGGGCAACGTCCGGGAATTGCAGAACGTGGTGGAGCGCTCCGTGGCCCTGTGCGCCGGCAACGTGGTGGAGCTGGATGACCTCCCGGACGAAATCCGGCGGCACTCCCCGGAGGACGATAAGATCGTCCTGCCGGTGGGGGTCTCCATGGAAGAGATCGAGCGGATGGCCATCCTCCAGACCCTGAAGAAGACCGGCGGGGACAAGGAACTGGCGGCCCGCCTCCTGGGCATCGGCCTGGCCACCCTGTACCGCCGCCTGAAGGAGATGGAAGCCAAAGAGGCCCCTCCGGAGGATACCTGATGCCATCCCTGAATTTTCTGGACCTGAGATCGCTGCCGGTGAAGGAAGCCGAGGCCGTCATCCTGCCCATCCCCTATGAGGCCACCGTCACTTATGGCCGCGGCACCCGGGAAGGCCCCGAAGCCATCATCGCCGCCTCCCGCCAGGTGGAGCTGTGGGACGAAGAGCAGGACTGGGACCCCAGCGCGGCCATCACCCTGGCCACCGCCCCCGCCATCTCCCCCGAGGCCTCCGGCCCCCAGGCCATGCTGGACAAAATCCGGAAGACGGTGCAGCCCTGGGTCTCCCAGGGGAAATTCATCGCGGCCCTGGGCGGCGAGCATACCATTACGGTGGCCCTGGTCCAGGCCATGCAAACCCGCTACCCGGACCTCACGGTGGTGGCCCTGGACGCCCACGCCGACCTGCGGGAGAGCTACGACGGCAGCAAACTCTCCCACGCCTGCGTGATGCGGCGCATCTATGAACTGGGCCGGCCCCTGGTTATCATGGGGGTGCGCAGCTATTCCCAGGAAGAATACAACCTGCTGCGGGTGGCGCCCCGGCTCAAGATCTTCAAGAACTTGGACGTGTTTCATCGCGAGGGCTGGATTGAGGCCCTGGACCACCTGAAGGCCATCCCGGGGCCGGTTTATATCAGCATTGATTTGGACGCCCTGGACCCCGGCATCATGCCGGCGGTGGGGACGCCGGAGCCCGGCGGCTTGACTTATTACCACGTGCTGTCCGTCATCGAGACCCTGGCGTCCCGGGGCCCGGTCATCGGCCTGGACCTGGTGGAACTGGCCCCCATCCCGGGCCACCGGGTAAGCGAATTCACCGCGGCGCGGCTGCTCTATAAGGCTTTGGGCTATATCTACCAGAACCGCCGCAAGGCGTGAGCAAGGGTAAAAATATATCAAATACTCCATAGTTAAATCTAAAGGCAGGAAACCATGAGAAGAAAGGCTGAAGATTATCATGATGGGGCTAAAGACGGCTTCGAGCCCTTGGCTCCGTTAGATATAAATAGCATTCAGGACTTTGATGAATTGCTCAGGGCAATGAGTGGCACGGCATTT
>JBGPBR010000213.1:0-4358 GCA_041481325.1 Desulfobaccia bacterium | reverse complement strand
TGGATGCCGACGCCAAGCTGAAGATCATGGACACCGCCTTTGCCCTGGTGGACCGGGTGCGCTTCGAAGTCATGCGCCGCCTGGGCTGGGTGGAGTCGGTGCCGGCGATGGACACTCCCATCATCATGCTGGTGCAGCGGGCCTGGAGCCAGGAGAACGCCTTTGCCCGGGAAGTCCCCAAGCTGTCGCCCCAGCACCCGGACTACGAAGCTTACCTGAAATTAAACCCCATGGACCGGGCCGTATTCATCCGCCGGCTCATCCCCAAGGCGGTGGGGGCCTTCCGGGACCTGCTGGCCGAGGGAAAGTAGGCCCTTCCCGATTTACCAAGCCATCCCGATTTGCGGTCAATCGACCGTTCTCAGCCAATTTTTTCTAATGGCCCCGGGGTCTCGCCGGGGCCGTACCGGCTAATCATTCATGGCTGCCACCGGCCACCCCCAGGGAATGAAAATCCCCCTACCCCCCTTGATTAAAAGGGGGTAGGGGGATTTGGTTTTTCAGGCTGAAGCCTGCGGCTACCAAAAAAGGCGGGCAGGGAGGCCCGCCCCACCATCTTTCATGATTTAGGGGTGAGCCAAAATCTCATGAACAACTACTTGAACTATACTTTACCGAAAACCGAAAATAGAAAACTGCTTCCCTGGGGCCGAAAAAATTCTGGACGGGGAACCCCGTCCCCAGCCCGGCCGGGGCGAAGCGGCCTCGCCCCGGGGGATAATTCCGCTCAGAGCCGCCCAGGCGGTTGCCGGACGCGGCCCTAAGAAGAGGCTTGTTCTTTCTTATACAGGGGAGACATCTCCCGGAGGGTCTGGACGATGCCGGGCATCACGGCCAGGACCCGGTCGATGTCGGCGTCGGTGTTGTCCCGGCCCAGGGTGAAGACCATGGTGCCCTGGGCCAGGGCGAAATCGAGACCCGTGCCGATGAGCACGTGGGAGGCCCGGAGCGAGCCCGAGGCGCAGGCCGAACGGGTGGCCGCGACGATGCCCTCGTCGTCCAGCATGAGCATCAGGCTCTCGCCTTCGATGTACTCCACGGACAGAGACAGCAGATGCGGCAGGCACTGGGTGGGGTGGCCGTTGACCTTGATTTCCGGGATGCGGTCCCAAAGTCCTTGTTGCAGCTTCTCCTTCAGGGCCTTGATGCGGGGGCCCCGCTCGGGCAGCTCCAGGCGCGCCGCCTGCGCGGCCGCGCCCAGGCCCACGATGCCGATGAGGTTTTCGGTGCCGGCCCGGCGCTTGTTTTCCTGGAGGCCGCCGTCCAGCAGGGACCACACCGGGGTGCCCTTTTTCAGGTACAGGGCGCCCACCCCCGGCGGGCCGTAAAACTGGTTGGCCGCCAGGCTCAGGAGGTTCACCCCCAAGGCCTGGACGTCCACGGGGATATTGCCCACGGCCGCCACGGCGTCGGTGTGCATGATGATCTTGTGCTTCTGAGCGATTTTGGCGATATCGGCCACGGGTTCGATGGTGCCGATCTCGTTGTTGGCCAGCATGACGCTGATGAGGATGGTGTCGGGCGCAATGGCCTTTTCCACCGCGGCCGGGTCCACCAGGCCGTACTGGTCCACATCCAGGGAAGTGACCCGGTAGTCCAGGAGGCGCAGGGTCCTCAAGGAGTTCAGGACCGCTTTATGTTCGATGTTGGAGGTGATGAGGTGGCGGCCCTTCTCCCGGAGCCCGATGGCCACCCCCTTGATGGCGTGGTTGACGGACTCGGTGCCGCCGGAGCCGAAGACCACTTCCTTGGGGTCCGCGGCATTGATGAGCGCGGCCACCTGCTCCCGGGCCTTCTCCAGGGCCTGGGCCGGGGCCTGCCCCACCTGGTGGTCGCTGGAAGGATTGCCGAAGACGTTCTGAATATAGTCGATCATCGCTTCTTTCACCTTGGGGTGAAGAGGCGTGGCGGCTTGATGGTCCAGATAAATGAGTCCCATGGTGGCGTCCTTAGCACCCGGAGGGGTATTAGTGGTCGTGTTCGTGAGGCAGTTCGCCGCCGCAGAACATGCAGAAATGCGATTCTTCCACCACCTTCTTTTCACAGTAGGGGCAGTAACAACCGTCTCCGCCCTTCTGCTTGATGTGCGGCTCCCGGTCGGCTTCGCCGCTCACGGCTTTACCCGACAAGCGGTCCCGGTAGTTTTTGATGGCGGAGTGCAAGGCGTCGGCCCCCAGGTTGGAGCAATGCAGCTTGTTGGGGGGGAGGCCACCTAAGGCTTCAGCCACATCCTTGTTGGTGATCTTCATGGCCTCTTCCAGGGTCTTGCTTCTGGCCATTTCGGTGATCATGCTGGAGACGGCAATGGCGGCGCCGCAGCCGAAGGTCTTGAACTTCACGTCCGCCAGGCGCTCGTCCTTTACTTTGATGAAGACTTTCATCATGTCCCCGCAGACCGGGTTGCCTACTTCGCCGATCCCGTCTGCATCAGGGATCTCGCCGACATTGCGGGGATTTTTAAAGTGGTCCAAAACGATTTCGGAATAGGCCATGATAGGCTCCGTATGACTAATGGATTTCAAGATTACCTATTTAAATATAAGGTTTGCCTAAAAAAGGTCAAGGGAAAGTGACGGCCCGGTTTCCGGTCACGTTACGCCGACGGCCTTGGTTTTTGCAATTAAGTTCATTTACATCGGGGTGAAACGCCCGCCGTTTGTTACGTTTGTTCTTAAAGATGCGAACCGTTCGATATTTATCCGCCGCCAATGTTGCGGAGAATTTTTTATTTTGGCCGGCATACTTGCAGCCGTGATGCACCAACACCTTTTGTAGCCGCAGGTTGCCGGCCTGGAAAGTTTTGCCAAATCTCCCTTTCTCTCCGCCACGGCACCGGCGAATTTTTCCAAGGCTTAGAATTCTGAAGTTTATTATAATGAACGGGTGGGGCTCGAACCGTTGATACGCCCGGAAAGCATGAAAAATGGTGGGGCGGGCCTCCCCGCCCGCCTCATTCGGCAGCCGCAGGCCCTTACGAGAAACCGGCGCCGTCGCCGGCTGGAAAGCCCCGGTGCCATCAAAATTCCCTCTCCCCCAAGGGGAGGGAGAGGGGGGATAATACCTGAAAATTATAGTTGTTGGCTGATAGCTGAAAGCTGACAGCCCTTAAAAGAGGTTCAACATGCCGCTAAGGTCGCCAATCTGGGGGGTGCTGATGATCGTCTTGGGAATCATGGTCAATCCGCCGGGAGGCCAGGGGGCGGACGCCGTCAAGCTGCCCCGGCCTTCCCATGAAGGCGCGGTGTCGGTGGCCGAGGCCTTGAAGGCCCGGCGCACCGTGCGCCGTTTTGCCGCCCGGGCCCTGGCCCTGGCCCAGGTCGGGCAACTCCTGTGGGCCGCGGACGGGGTCAGCGACCCCCGGGGCCTGCGCACCGCGGCCTCCGCCGGCGCCACCTATCCCCTGGAACTGTACCTGGTGGTGGGGGAGCGTGGGGTCACCGGTCTCACCGCCGGCGTCTACCGTTACCTGGTGGCGGAGCACGCCCTGGGGCCCACCGTCAAAGGGGACCTCCGGGCCCAGGTGGCCCGGGCGGCGCTAAACCAATCCTGGATGGCCGAGGCCCCGGTAATGGTGGTCATCGCCGGGGAATACCGGCGCTGCACCAACCGGTACGGCGAGCGGGGCGTCATGTACACCCACATGGAGTCCGGCCACGTGGGGCAAAACATCTTTCTCATGGCCGAGGCCCTGGGGCTGGGCGCAGGCATTGTGGGGGCCTTCGAAGACCGGGGCCTGTCCCAGGCGCTGCAGTTCCCCCAGGGCCAGGTGCCCCTCCTGGTGATGCCGGTGGGGTACAAGCATTGAAATATTCATCACCAGGACACCAAGAAGGAAATGGTCTCTTCGGGGGGGTGGTTTACCCTGCCCGTTAAAGGAGATGGATTTTTGGCAAATCTTTTGAAATAATAGGGCTGTTATGAAAATCTTTTCCAGGGAGGAATAAAGGTGGAAAACTGGATTAACCAGCTTTATTTCGGCGACAACCTGGAAATCCTCCGCCAGCACATTCCGGTAAACAGCGTGGACCTGATTTATCTCGACCCTCCTTTCAATTCCAACGCCACCTACAATATGCTGTTCAAGGAACCCTCAGGGGAGCAGTCCGCGGCGCAAATCATCGCGTTCGAGGACACCTGGAAATGGGGGCCGCAGGCGGACGTCGCCTTTGATGAAGCGGTCCTGGCGGGGCCGCCGCCCCTGGCCGAATTGCTCAAGGCCCTGCGCCAGGTTCTGGGTCCCAGCAACATGCTGGCCTACCTCAGCATGATGGCGGTGCGCCTGGTAGAGATGCACCGGGTGCTGAAACCCACCGGCAGCCTTTTCCTGCACTGCGACCCCACCGCCAGCCACTATATCA
>JBGPBR010000212.1:0-4360 GCA_041481325.1 Desulfobaccia bacterium | reverse complement strand
CTCGTCCAAACTCTTCGGGACCTGCCCAAGATTCGAAACATGCTCGCTGCACACGAGAACGCTTTCGCTCTTGAGTTTCCCAGGGCTACCATTGTCGAGATTGCCGCCGACGCTATAGCCCTCGTCGAGAGTATCTACTGTTTCGGGTGCCATTCGTTTGCATCGCCCGTACCAAACAGAAACCAGCCTCAACTGCTAACCTGCCGATGTGGACAACTACGCTATATCAAGCCCCCGAAGGCCCAGAAAGTAGACCAGCCACCTGACGTACTTTCCTTCCAGGTAGAGGAGGTCATACCAGGAGAGCACCGCCTGGACCCGCTCCAGCATGGCCCGGGTTCCTTCATCAAAGCCCAGGCGGAGGTGCACCGCCTTCAAGAGGTCGAACTCCGCCAACCGGCCGATGGCCGGGAGGGGGTTTTCCTCCATGAGGATGAGCTTGAGTTCCTGAAAGAGCCGGGCTCCCGAAAGGCGGTCGAAGAAATTGTTTTTTACCGCGTTGGCAATAAGGTTGGCCGCCAGCTTGGTGATGCGGAATTTGAAGCGCTGCTCGAAGCGGATGGCCCGGAAGGCCCGGGTGGGGTCCTCCACGAAGCTCAGGTTGTGCAACAGACTGATGCGGCCTTCTTTGATATCCCGCTGAGCCCCGAAGAAATCCAGCAGGGTGCCGAATTCCCCGGGGTTGAGCTTCAGGGCCAGGGTGTTGATGGTGAAGTCCCGGCGGTAGAGGTCCATCTTGATGGAGCTGTACTCCACGATGGGCAGCGCCCCCGGGGCCTCGTAGTATTCGATGCGGGCGGTGGCCACGTCGATCTTGAAGCCGTCCGGGAAGATGATCACCGCGGTCTTGAACTTTAAGAACTGCCGGGACCGGGCTTTGAAGCGGGCCGCAAACCGTTTGGCGAACTCGATGGCGTCGCCTTCGATGACGATGTCGATGTCCAGGTTCTCGTGCTTGAGGAGCAGATCCCGGACGAAGCCCCCCACCACGTAGGCGTGGAAACCCAGCTCCTCGGCCACCGCGCCCACCTGTTTCAAGATCTCCAGGAGGTTTTTGGGGAGCCTCTCCCGCATCAGGGAGAGGATGTTGCGGGTGCGCAGCGGCTGGGACCACTGGGCTTCTTCATTTTCCGCGATGAGCAGGTGCAGGAGATCGGTGCGGGAAATGAGGCCGATGACCTGGCCGTCCTCCAGCACCGGCAGCAGGCGCTGCTTGCTGATGACCAGGCGCTCCCGGATCTCCGGCAGGGTGGCGTCGGGCCCCACCGTCTCGATCTCCGTGGTCATGTAGTCCTTGACCGGGTGGTTTTTAAGGCCGTGGTAAATGCCCTTTTCCACGGTTTGCCGGGAAATCAACCCCAGGAGCTTGCCTCCGGACATCACCGGCAGGGCGTTGATGCTGTACCGGTTGAGGATGACTTCGGCCCGCTCGAGCGTTACTTCCGGCCCCACGGATTTCACCGGGAAGGACATGATCTCCCGGGCCCGGCGCCCGGGGTGCACCCGGGCCTGGAGAATCTGGCGCAGTTTTTCCTCCACCTGGGCCAGGGGCTGGTCCTTGACCGCGGCGGAGGCGGCATAGCTGTGGCCGCCGCCCCCCAAGTCCGAGAGGATGTCGGACACGTCCACTTCCGGGAGCCGGCTGCGGCCCACCACAAAGACCCGGTCCTCCATCTGGGCCAGGGCGAAAAGGACCTGGATGTTTTCCATGTCCATGAGCCTGTGGGCCACCACCGCAAAATCAGGGACGTACTCCGGAGCAGTGGTGCGGGCCAGGACCACTTCGATGCCGCCCACGTGGAAGCTGGTGGAGTGCTCCAGCAAGTCGTTGAGCAACGCCACCTGCTCGGCGTTCAGCTCCCGGGTGATGATCTCGGAGACCACGTTGAGGTCGGCCCCCTTCTCCAGCAGATAAGCCGCGGCTTCGAAGTCCCGGGGGGTGGTGGAGGTGAAGGTGAAGGAGCCGGTGTCCTCAAAGATCCCCAGGGCCATGACCGTGGCTTCCTGGGGCGTCAAAGACAGGCCCCGCTCCCTCAGGATGCGGGTGAGGATGGCGGTGGTGGAGCCCAGCATCTCCACCACCTCCACGCTGCCGTGCACGTCGTCGGGGGAGTCGGGGTGGTGGTCGTAGATGTGGATGTCCACTTCGCCGTCGGCGGCGGCCTCGGCGAACTTGCCCAGGCGGGAGGCCTGGCGGGTGTCCACCAGGATGAGGCGCTTGATTTCCTCAATGGGCACCTGCTTGGCCCGGGTGAAGTCCATAAAATAGAAGCTGGAGCGGATGAAAAAATCCCTGAGGTTGCGCTCCTGGGACCCGGGGAAGGACAGGATGGCCTTGGGATAGAGCTTCCTGGCCGCCACCATGGAGGCCATGGCGTCGAAATCGGCGTTAAGGTGGGTGGTGATCACCTCCAGGGTGCGGGCGGGCTTGGCTCCACGGTTGTGGTTGCGTTTGTTCATGGCCGGGGGTGGGCCTTCTTATGAATTTCCTTGAGGCGCACCGCGTCCAGATGGGTGTAAATCTGGGTGGTGGCCAGGTCCGCATGGCCCAGCAGCAGTTGTATCACCCTGAGATTGGCGCCCCGGCTCAAAAGGTGGGTGGCGAACGAGTGGCGCAGGGTGTGGGGGCTCAGGTCCCCCACCCCCACCTTCAGGGCGTAGGCCTTCAAAATCTTCCAGAACCCCTGGCGGCTGAGGGACCCGCCCCGCTGGTTGACGAAGACGAACTGGCTCTGGCGGCCCTTGAGGAGCCGGGGGCGGCCCTGGGTAAGATAAAGCTTGAGCTTTTCCGTCGCCAGCGCCACCATGGGCACCACCCGCTCCTTGGCGCCTTTGCCCAGGGGCCGCACCACCCCCCGGCGCAGGTCCAACTGCTTCAGGGTGAGGCCCACCAGCTCGGAGACGCGCAAGCCCGTGGCATAGAGCACTTCCAGGAGGGCGCCGTCCCGCAGGCCCGCCGGGGTGGCGGGGTCCGGGGCGTTAAGCAAGGCTTCCACCTCCGGCTCGCCCAGCACCTTGGGCAGCCGCTGGGGGAGCCGGGGGGAATCCAGCAGCTCCACCGGGTTGGCGGCCACCTGCTCCTCTCGCTCCAGGAAGCGGAAGAACTGGCGCAGGGTCGAGAGCTTCCGGGCCCGGCTGCGGGCCGAGAGCCCCCGGGCCTCCAGGGTCGCCAGGTAGTCCTTAAAGTCCGCCAGGGTGGCCGCGGCCCAGGTCTGCCGGCCCCGTTTCTCCAGGAAGTCCCAGAAGTCCGTGAGGTCATGGGCGTAGGCCGTCAGGGTCAGCGGCGCCAGGCCCCGCTCCGCACTCAGGTGCTGGTAAAACTGGTTGAGTTCCGCGTCCATGCCGCCGTCATTATACCCCTAGTCGGGGAAAAGGAACAGGGAGTAAGCAGTAATGCGGGCAGGCACTGGCCGCCATCAATTAACTCGTTCCCAAGCTCCTGCTTGGGAACGATGAATTTTGGCCCAAGCTCTGCTTGGGCACCATAATCTGGCCTTGCACCCCGCCGCGGAGACTTGCATTTGTGGCGGGAGGGGCTAAAATAGCTCATAATTTCTTCCGAGGTGTCCGATGGCTTATCTGGTTTTTATGTTTCCCGGGCAGGGCTCCCAATACGTGGGCATGGGCCGGGACCTTTATGAGACCGCCACCGAGGCTCGGGCCTTGTTTGACCTGGCGGAAAAAACCACCGGCCTGCCTTTGAAGCGCCTTTGTTTTGAGGGCCCCATGGAGGAGCTCACCGAGACGGTGAACCTGCAGCCGGCCGTCACCACCGTCAACCTCTGTCTCTACCAGGCCTTGCAGCAAACCGGAGTCAAACCCCGGGTGGTGTGCGGCCACAGCCTGGGGGAATACAGCGCCCTGTTCGCCGCCGGGGCCCTCAGCGCTGCGGACACCCTGGCCGCGGTGCGCCGGCGCGGCCGCCTCATGCAGCGGGAGGCGGAGAAATATCCCGGCGCCATGGTGGCGGTCATCGGCCTCACCCCGGAGAAACTGCAGGGCCTGGTCCATCCCTTGACCAAGGAAGGCCCCGTCGCCCTGGCCAATTTCAACACCCCGGAGCAGACGGTGGTCTCCGGCTCGCCGGCAATGGTGGCCCGGGCCGGGAACCTGGCCAAGGCCGAAGGAGCCCGGGTGGTGCCGCTGAAGGTCTCCGGGGCCTGGCACTCGCCCTTGATGGAGGAGGCTTACCCGGATTTCGCCGCCTTCCTGGCCACGGTCAAATTCGCCGCCCCGCGGTTGCCGGTTTACCTCAACGCCACCGCGGCCCCGGAGGCGGACCCGGAGCGCCTGCGCGCCGCCATGTCCCGGCAGCTCACCTCCCCGGTGCGCTGGGCGGAGCTGATCTTGAACCTCAAGG
>JBGPBR010000211.1:0-4360 GCA_041481325.1 Desulfobaccia bacterium | reverse complement strand
TATTTGTATTTGAGGGCGTGGTTCTTGTAGTAGTCCTGGTGGTAGTCCTCGGCCGGGTAAAAATTGGTCAATTTCAAAATTTCGGTGGCAATGGGCTTGGCAAACCGCCCGGATTTCGCCAGTTCCCTTTTGGAATCCTCGGCCAGGCGCTTTTGCTCGTCGTCATGGTAAAAAATCGCCGAACGATACTGGGGGCCCCGGTCCACGAACTGGCCTCCGGCATCGGTGGGATCCACGTGCCGCCAGAAGTAATCCAGCAGCTCTTTATAGGAAACCTTGGCCGGGTCGTAGACCACCTGCAATGCTTCCACGTAGCCCTTGGCGGCGTAGTCTTCATAGGTGGGATTGGCCCCGCGGCCGCCGGCGTAGCCGGAGACGGCCTCCAGCACCCCGGGGAGTTTTTCAAAGTCCGACTCCACGCACCAGAAACAGCCGCCGGCAAAGGTGGCGGTTTTCAAGCCCGGTTGATTCATAACAGCACTCCGTTCTTTTTTTTCGGATCGGTTGTTGGCCCCCTGGGCGCCGCCGGCGCTTATTCCCAGGGCCAGCAGCCCGGCCAGAATCAGAATTTTTTTCATTTCAAGCCTCATATCGAGTTGCGCTCAGAAAAATAATTTCGGTGGCCGCAGGCTTCAGCCGGCGCCTGCCCAAACGAGAGGCCAAACTTGTTTGTTGGTGACCAAGTGTCAGATCGTCTCTACGGTAAAAGATTGGGCTGAATTCAGAAAAATCAAGGACACCGGCCTCAAGGAGACCAGAAAGAAAAGAACTTCTCTATATGGGCGATAGTTGCAGGCCCTGCCGCGTCAGGCATTGGTCTCCCGCCAGCGCCTGGCGAAGTGATTGAAGACAAACAAGGCCAGCGCGGCCAGGAGGCCGGCGACGGCAAAAGGCGTCCAGACGCGGCTGGGGTCGTACTGGTCCCACAGGAGGCGGGTTACCTGGGCCGGGGTTTGACCCAGCATTTCCGTCAACACCGCAAAGGCCCGGGAGCGGTCCGGAAGCTCGGAAACCCGCAGCACTTCGGACAGGTACCTGAGGGCCAGTCCGGCCTTTTCCCCGGAGCGTTCGTAAATCTGTCCCCCCAGCAAAGACCCGTAGCTCCAGCCGATGGCCGTGGGGATATTGGCGTAGCCCATGTACAGCGCTTTTTGGTCCGGAGGCGCAATCACCCCCAGGTATTCGCTCATCTTGGGAGAGCACAGCATCTCCCCCACGGTGAAGAGGGCGATGCCCCAGAGGCAGACGTAAATGGACATGCTGGCCCCGGCGGCATAAACCCCCAGGCTGGCGATGACAAAGCCCCAGAACATGGAGGTCAGCCGCCGCATCTTCCGGTTGACGTACCAGGATAGGGGGGCGACGCATAAAATGATGATGAAGGGGTTGAAGTTGATCACCCACTCCTGGGCGACCTGGGGTCCCCGGGAGGGGTCCCGGGAAAGCATGAATTGCGGTAGGTGGCGGGCCAGTTCGGAGCTGTCCACCCAATCCACGATGAAGTTGGGCAGCATGTCCCAGAGCTGGGTCAGCACCGCCCAGAATACCGAGGCGATGAGAATGAAGGTGAGCAGCCGGCCGTTCAACAGTTGCCGGGCCGTGGTCACGGCCACCTGCCGCAGGCCGGTGGTCTTGTCGGCGCCGGACTCCACCTCCGGGTAGGAGAGCAGCCACAACAGGTTCAGACTGACCAGGGCGGCGCAGCCGTAAAAGATGGCGGGCCAGGAGTACCCACCCAGGAAATGGGCCAGGGGCGGGCCCAAAAAACCGCCTATGTTGACCACCATGTAGAAAAAGCCCCAGCCCGCCCCGGAAGTATCGGCCGTCAGGGTCTTGACGAAAGTTCCCTGGATGGGCGGCTTGAAGACCGCGGTGCCCGCGGCCAGCACCAGGCAGCCGGTAAAGAACGGCCAAAAGGCGCGCTGGGTGGCCATGAGGAGGTAGCCCAGCCCTTTCAACAGGACCGCGACCGCGATCTGCCGCTTGTACCCGTAGCGGTCCGCGAGGCCGCCGGTGAACACCGGCAGGGCGGACTGCACCAGGGCCCACCACATGAAAATGAGGCCCTTGTCGCTCTGGCTGAAGTGCAGGCCGCCGATCTCGTCGGCCTGGGCGATGTAAATGGGGATGACGACCCGCACCCCGTAGTAGGCGAGCCTCTCGATCATCTCCATGATATTGGCGGCCCAAAAGGGCCACGGCAGGCTTCTCGTCTGGGTCCGGAAGGACGACTTATCCATGTTTACCGGCGGCTGGCCTGGTCGTTTATACCGATTACCCAAAACCGCAAAAAGCGACCATACTAGCTGCACCTTAGAATGAATGCGGCGCTTCGTCAACCGGGTAAGCCACGGCTGCCGGATATTCAGGATGGCCGGTCAGGGCACTGGTGGGGCAAACAACACCGGTTGCTTAATGGTTGCAGGTCCGTCAAGAGGCAATTTGATTTCTTCGTGGCAAATACTCAGGATCCTTGGTATGCTAACCGCAACAGCAGCCAATGGAAACCTGTTAACTTCCAGACCTACATGGGGGATCGTATTTAAGTTCCCGACTTCCCGCCGGCGCCGGCATCCTGAGCCTTCTTGGGACCGCCTGTGGCGCCTCGGTCCTCTCTTTCAGCCGCATTAGCCGAACTCCTTGACCGCGGGCGGCCGGATAACGCCTCGCCTTAGTTGCGCACCTGTCCCGGAATGGGGGGAATCCCTTCTGGGCAGGGAAGTGGGCCAAATTTTCCGGACCCGGCCAGCAAGCCTTAGGGACGGAGAGCGCTCCACGCTGTCCAACTGCAGCCTACGAGGATCTTTCCATGAAGGTCTTTTTGGCTTACGTCAGAGACGAAAACTTTTGTCAAATGCTCCCTGCGGGTTTGGATAGATCCCGGTCTGCCGATGGGCGCATCAAAGTTATGGCGTTTCCTCCCCTGGGGATCCAGACTCTGGCGCCGGTCTTGCGCCGGTTCGGGCATCAGGTGCGGTTGTTTGATACGTGTCACCCGCAGATGCAGGCCGTGGACATCGCCCAGGCGGTGGCCGCGGAACGGCCCGACGTCATGGCGCTCTCCTTCCTATCGACTACCACCTACCCTGCGGTCAAAAAGCTGGCCCGGCGGCTGAAATCAGAGGCCCCGGAGATTCCCATCATCGTAGGGGGCGCCTTCGCCACCATAAATTCCGACCGCATCCTGAGGGACTGCCCTGACCTGGACTGCGTGGGGGTGGGAGAGGGCGAGGAGCTCCTGCCGGACTACCTGAGCCGCCTCGACGATCCCGGTTCAGTGGCGGGACTGGTCTGGCGCCGGGACGGGGAGATCGTTAAGAACACCCCCCGGCCGCTCATCCGGGACCTGGATCAGTTTCCCTACCCGGACCGGACCAGCCTACCCATCGACTACATCGAGTCCTTGCCCCTGGACGTGCCCGCGGTGCTTTCCCTGGATAAATTTTGCACCATGCAGACTTCCCGGGGCTGCCCCTATTCCTGCATCTACTGCGATATCCCGTCCCTTTCCGAGGGGAAATGGCGCCGCCGGTCCTCGGCGCATGTCCTGGGAGAAATGCAGCAACTGAACGATATGGGCTATCGCTCCATTTACCTGACCGACGACCACTTTCTGCTGAACCGGAAGCGCATCAACGAAATTTGCTCCGGCATCATCGAACGGCAACTGGAGTTCCGCTGGGGCTGCGAAGGTCGGGTGGATGCGGTGGCGGTGGACCAACTGCCCATCATGAAAAAGGCCAATTGCAGCTTCCTGGCCTTCGGGGTGGAGGCGGGGACCCAAAAGGTGCTGGACCGGCTGCACAAGAAGCAGACCCTGGCCCAGGTGGAGCATGCGGTCAGTGAAGCCAAGCGGCATGGAATCGCCAGGGTGCACGGGTTTTTTGTCATCAGTTCGCCCGGCGAGACCGAGGATGAGGTCATGGAAAGCTTCCGCTTCGCCGCCCGGCTGCAACTGGACACCTTCGGCTTCAATCGCCTCTGCGCCTACCGGGGCACCCCCTTATGGCAGGAGTATATCGAGCGCGGCATCATTGACGACGAGCGGGATTGGGACAAATGGTTCAAGTGCTCCGACATCGACCCCACCGCGCTCCCCAGTGCGGTGGTGAACCGCCTGCGGATGAAAGGCTATGCCCTGCTTTTTGCCCGCCGCATCTTCAGGCGTCCCATCCGCACCTATAAGCTCCTGCGCACCTTCAGTCGGCATATGAAGACGTCTGATCTACTCAAACTACTCTACAGCCCGTTTCGTCGCCAATCTTTGACCCGCAAGCCCGATCTGCCGGCGGGCATGATTGATTCAGGACTGACCGCCCCCTACCGAGACGCCGCCTCCGTGCCGTGAACCGCGCAATCT
>JBGPBR010000210.1:0-4363 GCA_041481325.1 Desulfobaccia bacterium | reverse complement strand
AGTATCCCCACCAGGACCCCCAGACAGAGGGGGAGTATCGGTGAGATGGTGATGCCGGACTTGACGAACTGCATCTGCCAGGGAAGGGCCTGAATCATGCGGGCATACCGCGAAGGCCGAGACGGCTCAGCGCGGCGCGCTTCCGGGGCGCTCGGGGCTTTCTGGCGCAAGGACTGGAGGCTCTCCACAAACATATAGAAGCCCACGACGCCCAGCATCACCACATAGGTGATCTTGATGACAAAGTCGGCGTTGCCCAGGGCCCGAAGCACCTTGATGAGCTGAACCCCCAGGGTGCCCCCCACCACCCCGCCCACCAGGAGGAGCAGCCCCATTTTGAAGTCCACGTTGCCCAGGCGGTAGTGGGCATAGGTGCCGGAGGTGGACGCGGCCACGATCTGATTGGAATCCGAGGCCGCGGCCACGGTGGACGGGATGCCCGCCATGATCAAGAGCGGGGTCATGAGAAATCCTCCCCCCACGCCAAATAGACCGGAGAGAAAGCCCACGGCCCCTCCCAGTCCCAGCAATAACAGGATGTTGACGCCGTTGCCGGCGATGGGCAGATACAGGCTCCAGAACACGCTCCAACCTCCCTTCCAGGTTGATGTGGGGGAGAGCCGCCATCCGCGGGGATTCTCCCGGTCCCCGGGGCGGCAGGTCAAACCCAACCTTCCCGAGGCCAGGGCCAGACCCGAAGCCCCCAATGCCAGGGATAAATGCATCAGCCGTTCCAAATTAATTTATTTAGTAATTACAAGGTGATAAGCTCTGGAATGGAGAGGGTCGGGCGGGCCTATATTTCATTGTGAAACGTTTAGCCGGAATGATAACCATTTTTGTGGAACATAAGCGGAGGTGGTGTTTCAATAAGAAACGAGGGGTTGGGAGGGCCGGGCTCAATCAGGCCGGGACAGGCCGTATTTGTTGATCTTGCGCCATAGGGTGGTGCGCGGCAGGCTCAGGATGCGGGAGGTTTCGCTCATGTTGAAACCGGTGAAGTGCAGCACCTTGCGGATGTACTCCCGCTCCTGGACTTCCAGGGGGACCCAATCCCCGGCGGGCAGACCGGCGGACTCCCGCAGGTCGAAGGGGAGATCGGCCGGGGTGATGACGTCACCCTCGGCCAGGGCCACCGTCCTCTCCATGATGTTCTCCAGTTCCCGGACGTTGCCGGGGAAAGGATAGCCCAGGAGGAGGGCTCGGGCCGCGGCGTCCAGCCCCCGGACCTGCCGGGAGAATTTTTCATTGAAGCGGTCCAGGAAGTGCTTGATCAGGAGCAGGAGGTCCTCCCGGCGATCCCGGAGACCGGGGAGGTTGACCTGAACCACGTTCAAGCGGAAGTAGAGGTCCTCCCGGAATCGGCCCGCCTTGATCTCCCGTTTCAGGTCTTTGTTGGACGCGGCGATAAACCGGAGATCCAATTGGATGGGGCGGTTGCCACCCACCCGGAGGATCTCTTTTTCCTGGATCGTCCGCAAGAGTTTGGCCTGCATGGGGAGCGGCATGTCGCCGATTTCGTCCATGAACACCGTGCCCCGGTGCGCGGTTTCCAGGATGCCGATCTTGGCGGCCACGGCCCCGGTGAAGGCCCCTCGCTCATGGCCGAAGAGTTCGGCGGCGATGAGTTCTTCGGCAAAACCGGCGCAGTTGAAGGCCACGAACGGCTGTTCCGCCCGGCGGCTCTCCCGGTGGATGGAGCGGGCCGCCAATTCCTTCCCTGTGCCGCTCTCCCCCAGGATCAAGACGTTGCAGTCCAGGGGGGCCACCTTGCGAATGGTGCGGAACACTTCCTTGATGGCGGGGCTAACCCCGATCATTTCCCCCCAGCCGTCCAGGGGGCTCAGACGGGCCTTCAGGCTGCGGTTCTCCTCCCGCAAACTCTTGCGTTCCAGGGCCTTCTGGACCAGATGGCGGATCACTTCCAGCTTGAGGGGCTTGGACACGTAATGGAAGGCCCCCTGCTTCACGGCTTCGATGGCCGCGTCCAGGGAGGCGTGCCCGGTGATCAGGATCACCTCGGATTCCGGGGAGCGGGCCTTGATCTGTTGCAGCACCTCCATGCCGCTCATCCCCGGCAGCCTGACGTCCAACAGGACCAGATCAACAGAGCCGGCCGCTAAGATCCGGAGAAATTCCTCCCCCGACGCATAGACCTCCACCCGGTAACCTTGTTTGTCCAGGGCCTGCTTCAGCCGCGTCTGCACGATGACTTCGTCGTCCACCACCGCTATCCGCTTAGGGGGACCTGCTTCAATCAATGGACTCACTTTCATCCTCAATGGGTAACAGAACCGTGAAGGTCGTGCCTGCACCGGGCCGGCTGTGGACTTCGATGAGTCCGCCGTGCTTCCGGATGATGCTGTAGCTGACGGAAAGGCCCAGGCCCGTGCCTCGCCCCACATCTTTGGTGGTGAAGAAGGGGTCGAACACGTGGGGCAGATGCTTGGGGTCGATTCCGACGCCGCTGTCGGTGACATCGATCTTCACCCAGTGGCGGGTGGGGGAGGAGTTGGGCGACGAGGGGCCGTGCTCCACGGTGCTGGCCGTAATCCTTAGGCTGCCGCCGCCCGGCATGGCCTGGATGGCGTTGATGAACAGGTTCAGAAAGACCTGCTGCAAACTCTTGCGATCGCCGTAGATGAGAGGGAGATCGGCGGGAATATCCATCTCCTCTTGAGTCCCGGAGAGGGAGAGCTGATTGCGCACCAGCTTCAGGGTATCCTGGATTACGGCCAGGATGGAGACGGATTCGAATTCCGGGTGCTCCGACCGAGAGAAATCCAGCAGGTCCCTGACAATCTCCGAGGCCCGCTCGGATTGCACCAGGATGTCCTGAATCATGGCCTGGGCTTCATCCGGGCTCAACTGGGCATAATCCTCCTGGAGCGTCTCCGCGGTGAGCACGATATTGTTAATGGGATTGTTCAGTTCGTGGGCTACCCCGGCGGTCAAGGTACCCACCGCGGCGATCTTCCGGGACTGCACCAGTTGTTCCTGATGGTCCTCCAGTTCCTGGATCATGCGGTTGAAAGCCCGGTACAGCGGCAGGAATTCCTCGGCCCGGGATTCCGGCTCCGGCAGGGGGGTGAAATCGCCGTGGGCGATCTTGGCCATGGCCTCCTGCATCTGCACCAGGGGACGGACCAGCCAGCGGGCGATATAAAAAGCCAGCACAATCCCCAAAACAAAAAATACCAGGACCGAAAGGAAAAAGAGATACATGGCCTGCTGGAACAGCCGGTCGATCTTCCGGCGTTCTTCTTTGGCCCAGCCCTCCGACACTTCTACCAGTTTATGGCCGAGGTTGCGCAGGGACTCCTCCAGCACTAACAATCTTGAGGCCTCTTTGCCGGCTGCTATCTTGACTATGATCTCTTTGTAAGCATTAAGGGTCTCTTTAAACTCAGAGTATTTAAGACCCATTTGCAATCTCAAGATCTCCTGCTCATGGGCCGACGACAACTCTTCCACCCGCTTGACATAGATAATAGCTTCCGCCAGGCTGGCCGCCTCTTTAAAGAGAAAAAAGTTTTTTTCATAGCGGCGAATTTCCTGAATATCATGAAAGAGGTCGTCCGCCAGTTCCATGAGCCTGAGCCGGTTCCCGATTTCCTGATGGATGCGAAAGCTGAACACCGCGAATACCAGCACCGACAGGACGCAAAACAGGAAAGTGCCGATGATCTTACGCCTGATTTTGAAGGAAATCCTTTGCATGAAAATCTCTTGGCTTAAGAGAAATGAAAGCCAACCATCCCTCCCAGGGCATGATGGTCACCTATCTCTTAGATACCTTAATTTTTTAGTTATAACAATAAACTGGAGATGACTAAATTCCGCCAACCGGGCAATAAATTGCTGGCAGGTGAAACGTCATTCAGCCATATCCCTTGCCATCCCATGGCGAGGATATCTGTTTGAATCCAATATATCTTGCCATTATCTTCATTAAGGGTAAGAATTTGAAGGAAATATCGTCATCCGGCTCGATGCAGTGATAGAATGGGCCTTGAAATTTGGGAGAAAAAGATAATGAGCCGCGCCGCCTCCCCCTTCTGTCCCATCCCCGGCATGGGCTATTGCATCCGGGAACGGTGCAATTACTGGGATGAAGCCAAAGAGGAGTGCACCGCCACCTGCTTCGACTCCACCGACCAGGAGTCCGGGGCGGCCGATCCCGACGGGGGCTGCCTCATCACCTTTTATGAGGACTTTGATTGAGGAATGCTGGTGGGCGGTGCCCACCCTACATTAGGATCACCACCAAGACGCCAAGGACATTGGGGAAACAGGGGAGCGAAGGGGAAGCTGGCCAAGACGATAGAGATAATATCCTTTTCGCCTTTTCGCCTTTTCGCCT
>JBGPBR010000209.1:0-4365 GCA_041481325.1 Desulfobaccia bacterium | reverse complement strand
CGATAATGGCCAGCGAGGTGTTCAGCCGCTTGGCGAAGGCCCGGGCCCGCTCCACCCCGCCGGCATCGGGGGAGACCACCACCACGTCGGGGCTGAAGTTCTGCTTGATGTATTCCAGGATCACGGGCGCGGCGTACAGATGATCCACCGGGATGTTGAAAAACCCCTGGATCTGGCCGGTGTGGAGATCCATGGTGAGGAGCCGGTTG
The DNA here is from genome assembly GCA_041481325.1 of Desulfobaccia bacterium. Lineage (GTDB taxonomy): Bacteria > Desulfobacterota > Desulfobaccia > Desulfobaccales > 0-14-0-80-60-11 > DASWLF01. The sequence goes on along the minus strand of JBGPBR010000209.1, from coordinate 4,156 downwards.
GCCCCCGCCACGGTGATGAGATCGGCCACCAGCTTGGCGGAAATGGGAGTCCGGGGCGCGGTCTTCCGGTCCTGGCGGGCATAGGCGTAGTAGGTGACCACCGCGGTGATGCACCGGGCCGAGGCCCTTTTCAGGGCGTCCATCATGATGAGGAGTTCCATGAGGTTTTCATTGCACGGCATGGAGAGGGGCTGGATGACGTAGACGTCCTTGCCCCGGACGTTTTCCAGGAACTCCACGGAGATCTCGCCGTCGGAAAACCTTCCCACCACCGCGTCCCCCAGGGGGATCTCCAGATGTTGGCAGATCTTTTCCGCCAGCGGGCGGTTGGCGTTGCCGGTGAAGATTTTCAGATCATCCATGCCCGATTCTCCCAGTCGGTATTGCGTTCCTGCCCGGTAAGTCCCTGAGCCCCGGCCAGCCAGCCGGAAAAGGAGCGGCGCAAATTGCGGCCTGCTTCCCGGGCCGCCTCCGGGGTGTCAAAGAGGCCGAACACCGTGGGGCCGCTGCCCGAGAGGCCTTGGGTCCGGGCTCCCGAACCCGCCAATTGCTCCAGGAGGTCTTCCAGTTCCGGGAAGCGGGGCAAGGCCACGGCGGCCAGATCGTTCCGGACCCAGGCTTCAGGATGCTCCGGGTCCCAATTATCATGTTCCGGCCCCGACGTCAACCGCTTCAGGTCCAGATTTTCGTAAACCCAGCGGGTGGACAGCGGCAGCCCCGGGTTGGCCAGGAGATAGCCATAGGGCGGCAAGGCCATGGGGGTGAGTTCCGTGCCGATACCCCGGGCCACCGCGGGCTCCCGGCGCAGAAAAAAAGGCACGTCGGCCCCTAAGGCGCCGGCCAGTCGATGCAGCCCCGCCGTCGGCAGGGGCGCACCCAGGGCCGCATTCAGGGCCAACAGGGCTCCGGCGGCATCGCTGCTGCCGCCCCCCAGGCCCGCGGCCACCGGGATGCGCTTGCGCAACCGGAAGTGCACTCCGAACTCCCGGCCGGTGGCTGCCATGAACTTTTGGGCCGCCCGCCACACCAGGTTGGCCTCCCCGAGGGGCAATTCCGGATGGTCGCACTCCAGGACGATGTCCCGGCCCTCGAGGGCGACGGTCAATTCGTCCGCCAGGCTCAAGGGCTGCATCACGCTCACCAGGTCGTGGTAACCGTCGGCCCGGCGGCCCACCACCCGGAGATAGAGGTTGACCTTGGCAGGGCAGAGCATCCTGACCGCGGTTTTCATAAGACCAGGCAAAAAGATACGGGAGGAGGATGCCTTATAAACAAAGCGGGAACCCTACCGACTACCCCGACAAATAGAGGAAATTGGACCATCAACCCTCCGGGATCTTTCTGGAAGGGTTTATTTCACCTCTTTGATGTAGGCCATCCGCAAGTCGTACAGGAGGTGGTCGAACAGGTTCTCTTCCTCGGGGCTCAGGTTGTTCCGGGTTTTTTCCCGCAGCAGGCCCAACAGGTCGATGGTCTGTTTCGCCAGGGGCAGATTCTTTTCCTGGTTCCCGGTGTTGGGGTCCGGAAGCTGCCCCAGGCTGATGAAGGCCGAGGAGCTGAGAGAGAACAGGAAGGAAGCCAGGGTGGTCTCCGGCAGCGGCACCTCCCGGGGGCCGGAGGCGGCTCCGGCAGCCTCCCGGGGGGATTCCCCGGGGGCCTCACCCGGAGCCGCCTTCTCAGCCTCCCGCAGTTGGGCCTTTTCTTCCTCGCTCAGATGGAGAAAACGCCGGTCCTTGACGGTATAGCCTTTGTCCTCAGAATCTTCCATAGTTACCTCCGGGGCGAGGGTAAGATTCCGGATGGGCTAAAGCTCCAGCTGGATGGCATGGGCCACGTGTTCCAGGGCGAGTACATCCTTCAGACATTCCGGGGTTACCGGGGTGTCGGTGGTGAGCAGGATGATGTTTTGCCCCCGTTCCTTCTCCTGACCCACGGTCATGCGGGCGATGTTGATGTGGTGCTTGCCGATGGTGGTGCCGATGGCGCCGATCACCCCGGGACGGTCGGTGTTGTAGATGAACAGCATGTGACCTTCGGGGACGGCTTCCAGGCGGAACTTGTTGATCCGCACCAGTCGGGGCTCGTATCTCCCGAAGATGGTGCCCGCCACCGCGTTTTCCTCATTGTTGACCCTTACCGTGAGCCGGATCAGGGTGGCGAAATCCTCGGCGGAGGCCACCTTTTCTTCGCTGATGTGGATGCCCCGGGAGGCGGCCATGGAGGGCGCGTTGACGTAGTTCACTTCATCGCCCACCACCGGGAAGAGCAGCCCCTTGAGAAGAGAGTGGGTCAGGGGCTTGGTGTCCAGCATAGAGACTTCGCCGATGTAGGCGATGGACACCGCGCTGATGGCCCCTTCGGCCATCTGGGCCTGGAAGGCTCCCAGGGCCTCGGCCAGGGTGAGGTAGGGCTTCAACTGGGCCATGGCTTCCTGGCTCACCGAGGGGGCGTTCACCGCGTTCTTGATGGTGCCGTGCACCAGCAGTTCCAGGATCTGTTCGCAGACGGCTACCGCCACGTTGGCCTGGGCCTCCTCGGTGGAGGCGCCCAGGTGCGGGGTGCAGATGACGTTGGGCAGGTCCCGCAGGGGCCAGTCCGGGGGCGGCGGTTCGGTCTCGTACACGTCCAGGGCGGCACCGGCCACCTTGCCGTCCTTCAGGGCTTCCAGCAGGGCCTCTTCGTCGATGAGGCCGCCCCGGGCGCAGTTGATGATGCGCACCCCGGGCTTCATCTTGCGGATGGCCTCCCGGTTCAGCAGCCTGGCCGTGTCCTTGGTCTTGGGGGTGTGGATGGTGATGAAGTCGGAGCGGGCCAGCAGCTCGTCCAGGGAAACCGATTCCACCCCGAGCTTGGCGGCCACTTCCTTGGTGATGAAGGGATCGTAACCCAGCACTCGCATCTGCAGGCCTAAGGCCCGTTCGGCCACCACCGAGCCGATCCGGCCCATGCCGATGACCCCCAGGGTCTTGTTATAAAGTTCGGTGCCCTGGAACTTTTTCTTTTCCCACTTGCCCTCCCGCATGGATTGGGCCGCCTGGGGGATGTTGCGGGCCAGGGCCACCATCAGGGAGAGGGCGTGTTCCCCGGTGGTGATGGTGTTGCCGCCGGGAGTGTTCATCACCACGATGCCGCGCTTGGACGCCGCCGGGATGTCCACGTTGTCGAGACCGGTGCCGGCCCGGCCCACCACCTTGAGGCGGGGAGCCGCGGCGATCAGCTCCGCGGTCACCTTGGTGGCGCTGCGGATCACCAGGGCGTCGGCGTCCTTAATGGCTTCTTTCAATTCTTCGGGCGTCATCCCCGGGCGGTTCACCACCTCGATGTTGGGGTGGGACTCCAGGACCGCGACTCCTTTTTCATGCAGGTTATCGCTGATCAGGACCTTCATACCGCAGCCTCCTCGCTCAGGACCTCCTGGGCGGCCTTAAGGCCAACGCCAGGCTCCACCCGGTATCCCAAGGCATTGAGGACCTCTTCCAGGCCCCCGATGGTGCCCAGGAGATCCACCGTGTCGATGAACCCCATGTGGGCGATGCGGAAAATCTTGCCCTTGGCCTCGGCCTGGCCGCCGGCAATCCAGATGCCCTTTTTCCTGAGTTCGGCCACCACCTTCTGGCCATCCACCCCCGCCGGGGCCAGCACCGCGGTGAGGACGTCCGAGGGGTTGTCCTTGGAGTAAAGCTCCAGCCCCATGGCCCGGACCGCCGCCTTGGCGGCCTTGGACAGGCGCCGGTTATGGGCGAAAATTTTTTCCAAGCCCGCCTTCTTGATCTTGGCCAAAACCTCCCGCAATCCCAGGATTAATGACACCGGCGAGGTGTAGGGCGTCTGATTCTTGCCCTGGGATTTGAGGGCCTTGGCGAAATCGAAGTAGTACTTGGGGAGTTTCGAGGTTTTGACAAACTCCCAGGCCTTGGGGGACAGGGCCGTAAAGGCCAGCCCCGGAGGCAGCATCATGGCCTTCTGGGAGCCCGCCACTAGGACGTCGATGCCCCAGTCGTCCATGGGCAGGGGATAGCCGCCCAGGGCGGAGATGGCGTCCACCACCAGGATGGTGCCGGGCCGGTCCTTGGTCACCGCCGCCAGCTCCCTGACCGGGTGCCGCACCCCGGTGGAAGTCTCGTTGGCCTGGACGAAGACCGCCTTGATGGCCGGG
>JBGPBR010000208.1:0-4408 GCA_041481325.1 Desulfobaccia bacterium | reverse complement strand
TCTTTAAAATCCTGCGGTACAAGGTTCCAGGAGGTGAACATGGCCAGGATAGTGGGAAGCAGCCTCAAGGTAAACGTGGCCCGGAAACCCGGGGAAGAGCAGATCATCGACCTGATGGCCCTCTTTAATGAAAACCCCAACAAAATCATCACCGTGGCCGGCACGGTGGGGCCAGACGGCGCCCCCAACACCTGCCCGGTCTCCCTGATTTTCGCCAAAGACGACCAGACCCTGCTGATCGCCACCCTGCGCCAGACCAACACCACCGCCAACCTGCGCCGGGACGGCCGGATCTCCCTGGAAATCATGGGGCCAGACGACCTGGTCATGGGCATCCAGGGAACCATGCAACTGCTCCGGGATCCCATGAAGTGCAGCGACGCTATGGCCCTATGGGAGATGCAGGTCGCCAAGGTGAAGCAGGACACCTCCCCGGCCCAGCGCCTTACCCAGGGTCCGGCCGCGACCCCGCGTTCGGAGAAGGCCGCGGCCTTTGAGCAGGCCGCCTTTGCCGAACTGAAGGCGGTGGCGGGGGGAGAGTGATAAGGGATTGTGGGGAAGGGGGCTAAGGGCCGTCGGCCCCTAGCCCCCTTCCTGAAAAAGCTTTTGCCGCAATTTTAACTTATGAAAATCGCCATCCTCAGGCAGCGGGTCACCGGATTGGGCGGGGCGGAAACCACCCTGGCCCATCTTTCCCGCGGCCTGGCCGCGGCCGGGCATGCGGTGACCGTGTACGGCGCCGCCGGCGAGACCGGGGCCGCCGCCGCCCTGGGACCCGGCATCGCCTACGCGCCGGTGCCGGTCTGGGGCGGCAAAGCGGGCCGCCTGCTTTCTTATGCCATTAATGCCCGGCGTCTGCTTACACGCCACCCCGACCAGGTGATTTTCAGCCTGGAGCGCACCCTCAGCCAGCATGTCTACCGCGCCGGCGACGGCTGCCACCGCGAGTGGCTGGCCCGGCGGGCGCCGTTTCTGACCCCGGGCGAACGGCTGGCGCAGAGCCTCCGGCCCTTGCACCGGGTGATGCTGTATCTGGAAAGGCGCCTGTTCGCCGACCCCGGCTTGCAGCGGGTCATCGCCAATTCCCGGCAGGTGCAGGAAGAGATCGTTCGCCACTACGGGGTGGACCCGGCGCGCCTCAGGGTGATTTACAACGGTCTGGAGCGGCAAAAATTCGCGCCCCTGGAGGCGCCGGCGGTAAAGGCCCTGCGAGCGAGATTGGGGGCGCCCCCCCAGGCCCCCGTAGTTTTATTTGTGGGCTCCGGCTTCAAACGCAAGGGTTTGGGCTATCTGATCCAGGCCTTCGGCAGCCTGACCGACCGGCGAAGCGTCCTGTGGGTGGTGGGCCGGGGGAACCCGGCGCCCTACCGGCGGCAGGCCGAACGCCTGGGGTGCGCCGGACGGGTGAAATTCTGGGGGCCGCAACCCGAGACCGCCCCTTTTTACCAGGCCGCCGCGGCGCTGGCTCTCCCCACTATTTACGATCCTTGCAGCAACGTGGTCCTGGAAGCCCTGGCCTGCGGCGCCCCGGTGGTCACCACCGCCGGCAATGGGGCCCGGGAGTTCTTGACCCCCGGGTTGAGCGGCGAGGTCCTGGCCCGGCCCGACGATGTGGCCGGCCTGGCCGCGGCCCTGATTGCCTGCCTGGACCGGGACCTGGAGCCGCCGGTGCGCCGGGCCGCCGCCGACGCCGTGGCTTACCTCAGCTGGGAGACCACCGTGGCCCAAACCCTGGAAGTCCTGGAGGAAGTCGCGGCGGTGGAAGGGGTGCAGTGAATTGCAGGAATGTTTTGGGGGAGGGGGCCAGGGGCTTTTTCGTAAGTGGCCCCTACCCCCTCCCCCAAACCCCTCCCCCAATCCCTTAAATTTATGACTTTCTGATTCCTGGTTCCCAAGCTCCTGCTTGGGAACCATCTTGTTTGCCGAGCTCTTGCTTGGATAAAAATAATCACGTAATTTAAGTATGGTGAGCGTAATATCAAAATGTCCCCAAGCAGAGCTTGGGGTAAAATTTGCGTTCCCAAGCAGGAGCTTGGGAACGAGAAATGCAATCGTTTTATCTATCTTGTGCTAACACCCCTTTGCTTTTAACCAAAAACTAAAAGCTAAAAACCATAAACCCAAAACGGCCTTGCCAATGCTTGCCTTATATTTCGACGGAACCTTAAGCCTGAAGGAACTGCCCCAGCCTATACCCGGGCCTGGCGAAGCCCTCATCCGGGTGCACCTGGCCGGGGTCTGCCGCACCGACCTGGAGATCCTGAAGGGCTATCACGACTTCAGGGGGGTGCCGGGCCACGAGTTCGTGGGCACGGTGGCCGGCCCCGGGGACTCCCCCTGGCTGGGGCGGCGGGTGGTGGGCGAGATCAACCTCCATTGCGGCGAATGCGACCTCTGCCTCCGGGGGCTCCCCAACCACTGCCGCCGCCGCCGGGTCCTGGGTCTCATGGACCATGACGGCGCCTTTGCCCGATACCTGACCCTGCCGGGGCGCAATCTCCACCAGGTCCCCGAGGCCCTGGCCGATGAGGTCGCGGTCTTTACCGAGCCGTTGGCCGCGGCCATGCAGGTGCTGGAGGCCGCCCCCGCGGCTTCGGCGGCCCGGGTCCTGGTGGTGGGGGACGGCCGCCTGGGGCTTCTCGTCTCCTGGGTCCTGGCCTTGCATGGGGCCGAGGTTCATCTCGCCGGGCACCATCCCGAGCACCTGCGGCTGGCCGCCCCTTACGGCGTCGCGACCTTTTTGGAACCCGACCTGCCGGACGGCGATTACGACGTGGTGGTGGAGGCCAGCGGCGCCCCCGGCGGCCTGGACCTGGCCCTGACCCGGGTGCGCCCCCGGGGGACGGTGGTCCTGAAAAGCACCTATGCCGGCCGCTACCCCCTGGACCCGGCCCGGGTGGTGGTGCCGGAAGTGCGCCTTACGGGGAGCCGCTGCGGCCCCTTCGCCGGGGCCTTGCGCCTGCTCCGGCAAGGCTGGATTGACCCCCGGCCCCTCATCGCCCGGAGCTTCCCCCTGGCCCGGGGTCCGGAGGCCCTGGAGTCGGCCAGACACTCCGGGGGGTTGAAAGTATTGCTTGACTGCCGGGAGGGGACCTAACCCCGGCCCGCCAAAGGAAAAAGATGGGAGGACTTTCCCGGCCCAACTTCTTGGCCTGCCGCCAAGTTTTAAAAATGGTATATTTAGTTATGGTTCCCGGCAGAATTTTCGCGTCTACCGCGCCGGATTGGCATGTCAAAAGGTAGCCGCAGACTTTAGCCGGTGCCGCCACGGCATTGATGGTTAGCAAATTAACGAAGTTAGCCAGCCGGAATCCAAAGAATAAGTGGTTGTTTTAAGACGGTGAATCGGTTTCTGGAATACGAAGTAAAGCCCGGCGCCAACGTCCCCCAGGGCCTGCCGCCCCTGTGGCTGCCGGTGCTCTCCCCCGTCTGGCGGGGAGAGGCCCTGCGGCTGGAATACCCGGACGGGGAAGTCCACACCCTGGTGGGCTGGTCGGGGGCCGGCGACGGCGGCCCCTGTGAGGTCCGGGTCTTCTGGACCCGGCCCCGGCCCCAGGCTCCGGCCGTGGCCCTGGCCATCGGCGGCGACGCGGGCCTGCGGAATTTCGCCCCCGGGCCGGGCGGAACGGCCCGGGGATACCCTTTTATGGCCCTGGCCCCGAGCCTGATCCCGGCAGCGGTGCGGCAAGTCATCGGGGCTCAGCCGGCCCCGGAGCCGCAACCGCCGCGGCTGCTGACCTAACCGGAGGCACCGGCCCCGAGGCCTGCAACCTTAATTTTTCGAGCCTATGGAGGACCACATGCGCAAGCCTTGCTGGCAGATATTTCTTTACCTGGGATTGGCCCTGGCCATGTTGACCGGAGGTTGGCAGGGGGCGGGGGCCGCTCCGGCCTACGCCGGCGCCGCGGTGGGGCTGCAGTCCGACTTCATCCGGGTGGCGGACCAGGTGATGCCGTCGGTGGTGAGCCTGAAGGCCGTCCGGGTGGTGACGGTGCAGCCTTACGGGGCCTCAGACGATTTTTTCCGAGGCACCCCCTGGGAGGGAAACTTCCGACAATTCGGGCAACCCGTCCAGCGGAAACAGGTGGGCCAGGGCTCCGGCGTCATCATCGACCCCCGGGGCTACATCCTCACCAACAACCACGTGGTGGCCGGCTCCCAGGAAATCAAGGTGCACCTCAATGACGGCCGGGAAGTGAGGGGCCGGGTGGTGGGCACCAACCCCAAATTCGACGTGGCCCTGGTGCACGTGCCGGTCCCCGGGCTCAAAGCCGCGGTTATGGGAGATTCCACTAAGATCCGGGTGGGCCAGTGGGCCATCGCCATCGGCAGCCCCTTCGGCCTGGAAAAGACCATGACTGCGGGTATCATCAGCGCCACCGGCCGCAAGGGCCTGGGGAAAGGCAC
>JBGPBR010000207.1:0-4409 GCA_041481325.1 Desulfobaccia bacterium | reverse complement strand
GGGAACGAGATTCGGGTTTCTTAGTAGGGGCGGACCTATGTGTCCGCCCTATTTGAGGGCGCACACGCAGGTGCAGCCCTACAATAACTATTGAAAGGAATAGAGCCTCCCGGAGAACTTGATTTCTGCCCCGGGAAAATAGTAAAGTGTTCCATCGGCTGAGATTACCAGACCAGCGGCCAAGGAGGCGCCATGGACCAGAAAGGATGTCTGGGGTTGGTTCGGGAACTGACGGAGCAGGTCATCGCCGCGGCCCTGCCCGAGGACTTGCCCGACTTTGCCGGGGACTTCGCCGACTTCGCCCTGACCGCCGGGAGCTTGCAGGTATCCGAAAAACCGGATTTTCTCAAGGACCGGGACCAGGGCCTGGACACCACCCTGGTGGCCGGCATGTTTTTCCAGGTGCTGGTGGAGGCCTCCGGGTTGCCCGCCGGCACCCGGGAACGGGTTTCCTTCGTCAGGAGAAAGGCCAAAGATTTTCTGGTGAACCGCCTGGCCGGACAGATCACCCTCTCCCAGTTCTACCGCCTCCTGAACCTCATCGAGGAAAAGGCGGGTCATTATTTCGAGCGCCTGGAAAAGGACTGGACCACCCCCCGGCCGGTGCTGGAAATCAGCCTGCCGGAGCCCCGGCTGGAGCCGGTGAAGGCCGAGGAGCTGCGCCAGGCCCTCACCCGGGTTCCCCTGCCTCTGAAAGGGCGGCGCAAGCTGACTCCCGAAACCATCTGGGAGTTTCTCCGGGACACCGAGGGCCGCTGGTTTCGCCTCCTGGACTTCGAGGCCTCCTTCAAGGTGAACAAGAAAACCGCCTGGACTTATCTGAATCTGCTGCACCACGAGGGCATCCTGGAACACAACCGCGAGAAAGCCAACCGGGTGCGCTACATCCTGGCCGACCCCTTCCGGACCGCCCCTCCCCACTGATACCGTTTTCGGTTTTCGGTTTTTGGTTTTCGGTTAGAAGAACAGAGATATAAATAACCTCAGCGTGGTCCGGTGGAAATTTACCGATTTACGGCAAGACCGTGACTGTCTGTCCCTGGCGATCCCGCCCGGTTTCTTGGGGCATGATTGGCCGCACAGTGTTTCCCCTCTCCCCCGTTTTGTATAGACCGGGGGGAGAGGGTCAGGGTGAGGGGGAAGTACGCTTCACGAAGTAATAATACGTTAGCGAATTTATGAACCACTGTACTAAGCCAGCGGTCAGCGCCCCGTTAAACCCGCCTTCACCGCAAGATCTGCCTGGCGGGTTGGGCCCCAAGGGGTCCTGGGAGGTCAGCCTGCGCCTGCATTCAGGGGCCCCGGGGCTAAAAACTCCCTGCCTCCCTTGACAAAAGCGCTCATAAATGGTTTATAAAATGGTTGGAAAAAGATTTGTGATAAGGAAGGCGGTATGTCAAAGCGCACCTATCAACCTCATAATTTGCGCCGGGCCCGAACCCACGGCTTTTTGGAACGGATGAGCACCAAGGGCGGGCGCCGGGTTTTGAAGCACCGTCGGGCTAAGAGCCGGAAACGCCTCTCGGTCTGATCGGTCGAAGGCGGAAGCTTCCTGAACCTGACCCCGAATACCCCCAACCGGTGCTCTAAAGACACCCCAACCGCGTCAGGGACAGCCCGTTTCACCAAGGCGGACCGGTTGCGCCGCCGCTCCGACTATCTAAGGGCGCAGGCCCAGGGTCGGCGGCTCCACACCCGCCACTTCGGGGTCATTCTGGCCCCGGGGCCCACCGGCGCCCCCCGTCTGGGGCTGGCCGTGACCCGGCGCCTGGGCAAGGCCGTGCGGCGCAACCGGGTGAAGCGCCTGCTGCGGGAGTTCTTCCGCCACCACAAAGAGCAGCTCCCCGCTCGGGACCTGGTCATCATGGCCAAAAAGGGGGCGGCGGAGTTGAACTATCGCCAGGTGGAAGAAGAGTTGGGCCGCTTGCTGTTCCAGCGGGAGAAAGACGCCACCTGCGAGAAGTAGGCGGTTGAAAAACTGTTACTAAACGGCAAGTTAGAGCATCTGCCAAGACCGGGTCGGCTCGAATCCCCCTTTGAAAAAGGGATTTAGGGGGATTTCAGCAATGTATAAAATCCCCCTGCCCCCCTATAGAAAAGGGGGGTAGTGAAACCTTCTTGCAACTATTTCATGAACTTATGAAATTAATTACTAAATCCGGCCTCTTGCTTATCAGGGCTTACCAGCTGCTGCTGGCGCCCGTGCTCCCTACCTGCTGCCGCTTTGCCCCCAGCTGTTCGCATTACGCCGCCGAGGCCCTGGCGCGTTACGGTTTCTTTAGGGGCTCGTACTTGAGCCTGCGGCGCCTGGCCCGCTGCCATCCCTTCAACCCCGGGGGCTGGGACCCGGTACCCTGAGGAGTCCAACATGGAAAGACGGGCGTTAATTGCCCTGGCTTTGAGTTTTGTGGTATTTTTGGGCTTCATCTATTTCGGGCAGACCTATCTGAAACGGGCTCCCTCCGAGGCCCCGGCGCCGGTGAGCCCGGCCAAGCCCGCGGCCCCGACCCCGGCGGCTCCGGAGGCCCGTCCGGCCCCGACTCCGGCCCCGCCCCCGGTGGCGCCGGGCCGGCCGGCCAGAGACATCGTGGTGGAGACCCCGCAATTCAAGGCGGTATTTACCGAAGCCGGGGCCCGCCTCAAGAGCTTTCAGTTGAAGAAGTACCTGGAGAGCCTGCCCTTCAATCGCCTCTCCGGGTTCCAGTTGGGCCCCGTGTCCTTTGAACTGGACCGCTACCAGACCCCCCAGCAAGCCGGGGCCAAACCCAAGGAGCTGGTGCGGGCCGGGAGAAACCAGGAACTCCCTCTGACCCTGAGCCTGGAAGGGAAAAATGGGGAGGTGCCGGGGAACCTGTTCTGCAAAGCCTCCCAGCCGGGGCTCAACCTCAAGGCCGGGGAGAAGGGCACCCTGAAGTTCACCGGCACCGGCCCCAACGGCGTAACCCTCACCAAGACCTTCACCTTCAGCAGCGACAGCTACAGCTTCGACCTGGCGGTGAAGCTGGCCAACCACAGCGGCCAGCCCCTGGACGGCCAGCTCTCCCTGGATCTCAGCGAGAATTATGCCGATGAAGAAGCCTCCCGGTTTCACTTCCTCGGGTTCAACGGCTCCATCAACCAGAACCGGGAGGAAATCAAGAGCGGCGGCCTGAAGGAGCCCAAGACCTTCGCCGGCAAGGTGGACTGGGCCGGCCTGGATGAAGGCTACTTTCTCACCGCCATCGTGCCTGCGGCCCCCAAGGCGGTGGTCAACCTGCATGAAAAGCTGCCGGGCCCCATGGTGGCCGAAGTGAAGATCCCGGTGGAGAACCTGGCGCCGGGGCAGGAGACCCAGGTTTCTTACGCCCTCTATTACGGCCCCAAGGACCTGAGTGAACTGCAGCCCCTGGGCCTGGACCGGGCGGTGAACTTCGGCTGGTTCGATTTCCTGGGCAAGCCTCTGCTGCGCTTCCTGGATTTCCTGGAGGGGTATTCTTTTAATTACGGCTGGGCCATCATTATCCTGACGTTCCTCATCCGCATCGTTTTTTTCTACCCCAACCACAAGAGCTACAAGTCCATGAAGGACATGCAGAAGCTGCAGCCCAAGGTGGCCAAGATCCGGGAGAAATACAAAGACGACAAGGAAGCCATGAACAAGGAACTCATGGGCCTGTACCGCACCTTCAAGGTCAATCCCATGGCCGGCTGCCTGCCCATGGTGCTGCAGTTGCCGGTGTTCATTGCGCTTTACAACGTGCTGGGCTACGCCATCGAACTGCGCCACGCCTCGTTCATCCCGACGCTGCCGTTCACCAACATCGTCTGGCTCGCCGACCTCTCGACCAAGGACCCGCTGCTCATCACCCCCATCGTCATGGGGGCCACCATGTTCATCCAGCAGAAGATGACCCCGTCGCCCGGAGATCCCACCCAGGCCAAGATGATGATGTTTCTGCCGCTGATCTTCACGTTCATGTTTCTGAATTTCGCCTCCGGCCTGGTGATCTACTGGTTGGTCAACAACGTCCTGTCCATCGTGCAGCAGTACTACACCAATAAGTACCTTACTTAGGGTTTCAGGGGACGTATTGATGGAGTTTCAGGAGTTTGAGGGTAAAAGCACCGAGGCAGCCATCGAGCTGGCCTGTGCCCATTTTCAGGCGCCGCCCGAGAAATTGGAGATCGAGATAATTTCGGTGGGGTCTCCCGGCCTGTTCGGGCTGGGGAGCCGCAAAGCCAGGATCAAGGCCGCGCTCCGGGAGGAAGGGGAGAGCGAAGAAAACCTGCTGCCCCTGGCCCAGGAGCTGCTGGAGCAGCTTCTCGAGAAGATGCAGGAGGCCGCCAAGGTTACGGCGCACCAGGATGGCGACCGCATCACCTTGAGCATCGAGACCGGGGATGCCGGGCTCCTCATCGGCAAGCAGGGG
>JBGPBR010000206.1:0-4424 GCA_041481325.1 Desulfobaccia bacterium | reverse complement strand
TTGTCAATAGGTTACATGTTAAGTTTGTTGCATTTGAAACGGAAAATAGTATTACCCCCTCCCCCAACCCCCCACCCCCAAACCCTTAAAGGGTTAGATTTGGCCTGGGAAGTCGCGGCCAACGGCCCCGCCTTCCCAGGCCCCCTTACCGGGGGTTGGGAGGGGAATCTGAGGACGGGCGCAATAAATTGCGCCCCTACAACGGCATCTGTAGGGGAGAAAACCGAAAACCGGCCTTATCCCCCGGCCCTCCCCGCAACCATCCTTCTCTTCCTCCTCCTTGCCTTCGCCCTCCTCGCCAGCGGCTGCGGCAAGAAGGCGACCCCCTTTGCGCCCGACGAAGTCCTGCCGGCGCCGGTGCGGGAGTTTCGCCTGTCCCAGGAAGGCGAGGGCCTGGTGTCCAGTTGGCTGTTGCCCAAGGTAAATATCCTGGGCCGGCCCCTGACCCAGGTGGTGGGCTGCCGGGTCTATCGCGCCGAGGTCAAGGGGGTGGCGCCGGAGGCCCCCGGCCCCCTGGATTTTGTCATGTATGCGGAGATTGACCTGGCTTATCCCCGGAAAGGCGAGGTGCGGGGCGAGGCCATGATGTTCCGGGACCGCGAACTGGCGCCGGGCCGGCGGTATTATTACCGGGTGGCGGCCTACGATCAGGGGGGCCACCCGGGAGGCTGGTCCAAGACCCTGAGCCACGCCTGGGGAGCGCTGCCCCGGGCGGTCCGGGAGCTCAAGGCCGGACCCGGAGACAAGGCGGTGCAATTGACCTGGACCCCGGTGGCTAAGCTGCAGGACGGCTCCCCGGTGCGGGACCTGGCGGGCTACTCCATTCACCGCCGCTCCGGGAGCGGTTCCTGGCTCCTGCTTAACCCTGGGCCTCTGACCGCCACGGTCTATGAGGATCTGGCGGTCTTAAACGATGTGGAATATACTTACAAGGTGCAGGCGGTGCGCCGTTTAGGGGGCGATCTCCTGGCCGGCCTCGATTCCCCCGCCGGCACGGCCATGCCGGAGAAGCGCACCCCGCCGCCTCCGGTGCTGAATCTCTTTGCAGTGGACACCTCCCAGGGGGTGGAGCTCCGGTGGGAGCCCAGCCCGGTTCCGGACCTGGCCGGCTACCGGCTCTACCGGCGGATAGCGGGCGAGGAAAAATATACCCCATTGACTCCGGAGCTGTTGAAAAAGCCTTATTTCGTGGATACCCAGGTCCGGCGGGGCCAGAGCTATCACTACTACGTGACCGCGGTGGACAACAGCCCCCGGGCCAACGAGAGCCTGCCTTCCGAGGCCGCGGCGGTTACCTATTAGCTGTCAGCTTTCAGCACTCAGCTTTTAGCTTAAAAAATCATCAACCAAAACCGGCAAGCTGCGAAAAATTTTTAAAAGCCTGGTGGGTCATTTTGAGCGAAGCAACGAATCTCTTCGGGCGGTTGGGCTTTTCACTCTGATAAAGATGATAAAATTATTTTATGGACTGATAGCTCCCTTCAATCAGGTTTTTAAAGCTGACTGCTGACAGCTGACAGCCAAGGTTCATTGCTGCGAAAGGCTTAAGTAGATGCATCACTTCCATTACCAAGCCGGCGAACTTTACTGCGAAGACGTCCCCGTCAACCGCATTGCGGCGGCGGTGGGCACGCCGTTCTATCTTTACAGCGCCGCCACCCTGAGCCAGCATTACCGGGTGTTCGAAGCCGCGTTCGCCGGCTTTCCCCACCTGGTCTGCTTCGCGGTGAAGGCCAACGCCAACCTGGCCATCCTGCGGCTGTTCGCCTCCATGGGAGCCGGGGCGGACATCGTCTCCGGGGGCGAGCTCTACCGGGCCTTGCAGGCCGGGGTGGACCCGGCCCGCATCGTTTACTCCGGGGTGGGCAAGCGCCCCGAAGAAATCAGGGCGGCCCTGAAGGCGGGAATTCTCCTGTTCAATATGGAGTCCTCCCAGGAGTTGGAGGCCATCAACCGCATCGCCGGGAGCCTGAAGCGGAAGGCCAGGGTGTCCCTGCGCATCAACCCGGACATCGACCCCCAGACTCACCCTTACATCTCCACGGGTCTCAAGAAAAACAAGTTCGGGGTCGACATCGAACGGGCTCTGGAAGACTACCGCCGGGCCATGGCCCTGCCGCACCTGGAGGTGGTGGGGGTGGCCTGCCACATCGGTTCTCAGATCACCGAGGTCTCCCCCTTCGTGGAGGCCCTGGGGCGCCTCCAGGAACTAATCGGGCGCCTCAAACACCGGGGCATCTCGGTCCGCTACCTGGACCTGGGCGGCGGTCTCGGCATCCGCTACGACCAGGAAGAGCCGCCGCCGCCCTCGGAGTACGGCGGCAAGATCCTGGAGAAGCTGACAGGACTGGACTGCATCTTGATCCTGGAGCCGGGCCGAGTGCTGGTGGGCAACGCCGGCATCCTGGTGACCCGGGTGCTTTACACCAAGTCCGGCGCAGCCAAGCACTTCATCATTGTGGATGCAGGCATGAACGACCTGGCCCGCCCCAGCCTCTACGGCTCTTATCACGCCGTCCAACCGGTGGTGGAGAAAGCGCGGCCCCAGGTTACGGCCTCCCTGGTGGGGCCCATCTGCGAGTCCGGCGATTTCCTGGCCAAGGACCGGAAAATGCCCGACTTTCAGCCGGGGGAGCTGGTGGCCGTGATGAGCGCCGGGGCTTACGGCTTTTCCATGAGCTCCAATTACAACGCCCGCCCCCGGGTGCCCGAAATCTTGGTGCACGGCGAGGATTTTTATGTTATCAGAAAAAGGGAGACTTACCGGCAGCTTATCCGGGGGGAGTCCATCCCGGAATTTCTGAAATAATAGGTGGGGCAGTTCGAGAGCCGCCCTGCAAAGCCGTGAGTCTTACTGGTTCCCAAGCTCGCGCCTGGGCACCTCTTTCGGGGCAAAGTTCCTGCTTGGCAAATCCTATCCGTAATTAAGATGTCCAAGCCGAGCTTGGACTAAGAATATCGTTCCCAAGCTGGAGCTTGGGAACCAGTTTTCTAAATGTATTTGGGCATACCATGGGCCAAGAAAAACGCATCCCCTTCTTCAAGATGCACGGCGGGGGCAACGATTTCGTCCTGATCGACCACCGGCAGGGCTTCATTGCCGAGGCAGAACAGCCCGGGTTCGCCCGCCGGGTCTGCGCCCGCCGGGTGGGGGTGGGGGCCGACGGCCTGATCCTCATCGAAGGGTCCGCCGCGGCGGATTTCAAGTGGCGCTTTTATAACGCCGACGGCTCGGAGCCGGAGATGTGCGGCAACGGCGGCCGCTGCGCCGCCCGCTTTGCGGTGCTGCACGGCCTGGCCCCGGAGTCGCTTTCCTTTGAAACCCTGGCCGGCGTCATCCGGGCGGAAGTCAAGGCCCGGCGCGTCAAGCTCACCATGACCGGGGTGGGCGACTTCAACCTGCACACCAGCATCCCCCTGGAGGCGGAGACCCTGGTGGGCCACTTCGCCCGGGTGGGGGTGCCCCACGTGGTGGTGCCGGTGGACGACCTGGAGCTGGCGCCGGTGACCGAATGGGGCCGGATGATCCGGTTCCATTCCATCTTCCAGCCCGCGGGCACCAACGTCAATTTCATCCGTTTCCTCGGGCCCCGGGAAGTGGCGATCCGCACCTACGAACGGGGGGTGGAGGATGAAACCCTGGCCTGCGGCACCGGCGCGGTGGCCTCGGCCCTGATCGCGGCCCTCCTGGGCAAGGCCGTATCCCCGGTGGCGGTGCACACCCGGGGCGGCGAGACCCTCTACGTGTATTTCCAGCCTCAAGGTGAGGCTTTCAGCGAGGTTTACCTGGAAGGCGAGGCGGTCGTGGTCTTTCAGGGAGAGATCTGGGTAGATGAACTAAAGTAAGGAGGAAGCATCATGTTGAAGGGTGCCATTACCGCAATTGTCACTCCCTTCAAGAACGGCCAGCTGGACGAGGCGGCCTATCGGGAACTCATCGAGTTCCAGATCAAGGGAGGCATCCATGGCATCGTGCCCTGCGGCACCACCGGCGAGTCCCCCGTCCTCTCCCACGCCGAACACAAACGGGTGGTGGAGACCTGCATCGACCAGGTAAAAAAACGGGTGCCGGTCATCGCGGGCTCGGGCTCCAACAACACCGCGGAAGCCGTCGAGTTGACCAAACATGCTGAGAAAGCGGGGGCGGACTACGCCTTGATGATCACCCCTTATTACAACAAACCCACCCAGGAGGGGTTGTACCAGCACTATAAAACCGTGGCCTCCCAGACCAAGATTCCCATCGTGGTCTACAACGTGCCGGGGCGAACCAGCCTGAACCTGCTGCCGGAAACCATGGCCCGGCTGGCGACGATCCCCAATATCGTGGGCCTGAAAGACGCCACCGGCGACCTGAAACAGGGCGCCAAGACCCTGGAGTTGTGCGGCGATAAGATCACGGTGCTCTCCGGCGACGACTTCAC
>JBGPBR010000205.1:0-4486 GCA_041481325.1 Desulfobaccia bacterium | reverse complement strand
GCCTCCAAATCGTAGTGTTTGGGGGAGGCCGAACCAACACCTTTTTATTTGCAGGTCTTTTAGACTGCAGTAACCGGGCTTTTTACCCCATGTGTTCGGGTTCTTGCCGCGAACACCAGGCCACCAACCCGCAGGAAAAAAGAGGGAGGATAAAATGCGAATTTTGGGTAAGGCTATGTCGGTTCTGGTTTTGGCGGTGGCTCTCTGCGGGGCTTTCGTCCTAGCGGCCCAGGCTTATGAGCTTGATTTCCTGATTGCGCCTGCAGCCCAGCAAGGTGGCGCGTCCATATCGTATGCGGGTGGGGCCGCTCCCCTGGTGGGCAGCAACATCTTAATCAATAAGCTTGACGGAGTCGGCAACCCGGGTCCTTCCTTCCCCTTCCCACCAGGACCTTATGACGTGACTTGGTATCTGAACTTCCAGACCGGAAATTTCCTGAGCACCGGCCCCAATAATAATCAATGGATTTTCGGTTCCGGCGGCTTCATAACGATTTCTGATCCAAACCTAGCCAACCCGATTCTGCAAGGGCAGTTTAACTTTGGCCTGGTGCTCAATACGCATTTTGACGATGTAAAAGCCGCTTTAGCAAAATTCTATGACACCAAGGCCTGTTATATCTTGAAGATTTTCGAAATACCCTTACCCGCTAATTTTATTTGGGATGGTGAGTTTGCCATCCTGTTCACCGCGCCGGGGGATCCTGGCGACTCTTTCACGGGCACTCACGTGGGAATTGGTAGCGATATATTGCAGAGCCTTGTAGTGAACACCGCCGTGCCCCTGCCGGCCTCCATGCTCCTGCTGGGCGGCGGCCTGTTGGGGATGGCGGGGTTCGCCTGGCGGCGGAAAAAGCGTTAACCCCCGAGTCTACCGGAATTTTTGCAGCCCCCGGCGCTAGCCGGGGGCTTTTTTTCGGGGCATGCGCCGGGGATCTGCTTCTCCCGGCGGATTGCCAGCGCTCGGCCTCATTGCCTGGTTTATTCGGTTTATCCAATGCCGGGGGGCCCCTATAGGTGAAGGACTCCGCGGCGGGGGCGCAACGGGAGCGGCAGCGCGGTCCGCCCCGGAAAAATTACCGATTGCCGGCGCCTGGAGGTAAGAATTTATCTGATTTCGAGATTACAATTTTTTGATTTTGCTGGCGTTTCCTGTTTTTCTTTGATTATCCTGTCGCTCTGGTTTAATCTTTTGATCATCCGCAATTCGGAAGGAACCCCCATGAAAATTCACGAATATCAGGGAAAAGACTTGCTCAAGAAATTCCAGGTGCCCGTACCCGCCGGCGACGTGGCCGAAACCCCCAGGGAAGCCCGGACGGTGGCGGAAGGGCTGGCCGACGGTCCTTTCGTGGTCAAGGCCCAGATCCACGCCGGCGGCCGGGGCAAAGGCGGCGGCATCAAGACCGGGGCCACCCCCGAGGAAGTGGAGGCCTTGGCCGGCCAGATCCTGGGCATGACCCTCATCACCCCCCAGACCGGCCCCGAGGGCCGGGTGGTGCACAAGGTCCTGGTGGAGCAGGCCCAGGAGATCGAGAAGGAGTTGTACCTGGGCATCGTGGTGGACCGCGCCTCGGGGAAGCCGGTCATCATGATGAGTTCCGCCGGCGGCATAGAGATTGAGGAAGTGGCGGCCAAGACCCCGGAGCTCATCATCAAGGAAATCATCAACCCCACCGCGGGCTGCATGCCTTACAAGCCCGGTACCAGGGCCTTGGGGTTGGGGCGGGGCGGGGGCCTCATCCGCCCGGCGGTAAGCTTCATCGAAAACCTCTACCGCATGTTCGTGGCCCTGGACCTGTCGCTTGCCGAAATCAACCCCCTGGTGGTCACCAAAAAGGGGGAGCTGCTGGCCCTGGACGCCAAGATCAGCCTGGACGACAACGCCCTCTACCGGCACCACGACCTGGCGGCCCTGGATGACCCCGAGGAGATGGACCCCCTGGAGCACGAGGCCCGGAAGCACCAGCTCAATTACATCCGGTTGAGCGGCAACGTGGGCGCCATGGTGAACGGGGCGGGTCTGGCCATGGCCACCATGGATCTCATCAAGGCCGCGGGGGCGGAGCCGGCCAACTTCCTGGACGTGGGCGGCGGGGCCTCCGCCGAGATGGTGGCCAACGGCTTCCGGATCATCCTGGGCGACCCCAACGTCAAGGGGGTGCTCATCAACATCTTCGGCGGCATCCTGCGCTGCGACGTCCTGGCCAACGGGGTGGTGGAAGCGGTGAAGCAGGTGCAGGTCAAGGTGCCCATCATCGTGCGTCTGGAAGGCACCAACGTGGAACAGGGCCGGGAGATCCTCAACAACTCCGGCCTCACCTTCACGGTGGCCGCCGACATGATGGATGCGGCCAGCAAGGTCGCGGCCCTGGTGCAGTAGGTCAACGAGAACCCCAGGCGAGGGCCAGGCTGCGGCTGGCGCGCCGTCGGGCGACGCGGAGGAATCGAGCATGAAAAAGCTTAGCATCCTGAAAATGGCATGGGCAATTTTGATCCTGACGTTGCTGGCGGGCCCCTCCCTGGCGCAACCCGGCGGGCCGCCATCGTCAGGGGAGGGCGCAGCCGGCTCCGGCGACGCCCTTTATGATCCCAAGACCGTGGAGACCGTAAGCGGTCTGGTGGTCTTCATCACGCCGTTGCCGCCGCAGGGTGGGCCGCCCCAGCGGGTGCAATTGCGCCTGAAGACCGACCGGGAAACCATCACCGTCATCCTCGGACCAAGTTCCTACATCGGGAACCAGGGGGTCGAAATTAAAGATTTGGACCGCGTTGAGGTGCGGGGCTCCAGGATCATGGCCCAAGGCAAGCCCTTGATCATTGCCGCGTCGGTGAAAAAAGGGGACCAGGTCCTAAAGCTGCGGGATGAAGGCGGCCTCCCCCTCTGGCGCTCCGGGAAAAGACCGGCCGCACCGCCCGGCCGGGAGGTCTATCCCCAAGGCCAGGGACTCTATTGGCCGGGACGCCCCGGAGGCAAATGATTCCACCCCCTGAGATTGGTTATGGAGGGGTCAATGGATAAGCTCAAGATCAACTTCGTCATCGACGCCTTGATGTTTCTGTGCCTCATGGCCATTGCCGGCCTGGGGCTGCTGATGAAATACATCCTGCCGCCGGGGCGGGAAGTCGTGCTAAGGTACGGGCGCAACGTGGACCTGACCTGGCTGGGCTGGGACCGCCACGATTGGGGCGCGGTGCACCTCTACCTGGCTTTCGGGTTGCTGACCATCCTGGTCATCCACCTGATTCTGCACTGGAGCATGATCGTGAGCCTCTTCGCCAGGCTCTTACCCGACCCCAGGAGGCGCCACCGGGTGGCCCTGGTCTTCCTGGTCGTCAGCCTGCTGCTCATCTATTTCCCCTTCCTCATCACCCCGGAAGAGGTGGAGCGGGGCCGGGGCCGGGGCGGCGGCCGCCAGCGCTCCGAGGTGGGCATCTTTCAATCTGGGAGCGGCGGGGTGGCGGGAGTGACCGACAAAGGGTGCGCCGGCTGCCCCGAGGTGAGCTGTCAAGAGGCCGGGCCGGCCGGCCGGCGCCTTGAAGGCAGGCGGCGGTTTCGAGAAGTCTTTAGTTTTGAGTTTCGAGGTTAGAGACGAAATGTCGGGTGGGCCCGGCCCACCAGCTACCGGGCTTGCTTCGATGGTTCAGAGTAAAGAGGTGGGACACCCGCCCCCGGGGGCCCGGGCACAGGCTGGAAAGCCTGTGCTACTATTGGGTTGCATGATTTCCGGCGGAGCCCCGGCTCAGGCGCGGATGCCATGAAAGTCTATACGCTGACCAAGCCGGTCCTGATTTTTGTCTGGGGCATCCTCATATTTTTGGCGGCTGGGGGCATTTTTCTGGCACTGCGGGTGGCGGCGCCCAGCGGGGCGCCCCCGGAAGCCAGGTGGCTCATCCTGGTCTGGCTGGGATTCTTGCTCTGGATCGGGTATTTTTACCTGAAGATCCCGTTCAAAATAAGCTTGGGGGATGATAACTTACTGGAGTTTAAGAGCGTGGTCAGGACCACGGTGGTGGCTCCCCGGGATATCGTCTCCATCAAGGCCATGCCCCTGAGCCTGGGGTTCATCAACGTCAAACACCGGGGGGGCAAACTCCGGCTGATGTGCCAGATAACCGGCCTGTATGAACTCATCTACACGGTGAAGACTCTGAACCCGGAGGTGGAGATCGAGGGTTGTTGAGGCGAGGGCTCCGGGGATCTGGTGAAAGATTAAATTTGAAAGGGTAATCAATGAGCGTTCTGGTAAATAACGACACGCGGGTGGTGGTGCAGGGCATAACCGGCAAGGAAGGGTCGTTTCACGCCCGGGCCTGCGCCGACTACGGCACCAAGGTGGTGGCCGGGGTGACCCCGGGCAAGGGCGGCCAGAAGCTGGACGAGGTGCCGGTTTTCAACACCGTAGCCCAGGCGGTGAGCGCCACCGGGGCCAACGTCTCCCTGATTTTCGTGCCCCCGGCCTTTGCGGCGGACGCCATCCTGGAG
>JBGPBR010000204.1:0-4528 GCA_041481325.1 Desulfobaccia bacterium | reverse complement strand
CCGAGCGGGCCTTTTCGTCCGCGGTGAAGTCCGGGCCCCGTTTGAGCTGGCCGGCCACCTGGTTGAGGGCGTAGTAGAGCTGGGTGGACTCTTCCGCGGGACCGGAAATGATCAGCGGGGTGCGGGCTTCGTCGATGAGGATGGAGTCCACTTCGTCCACGATGGCGTAGTTGAAGTCCCGCTGCACGTAGTCGGCCAGGGAGAACTTCATGTTGTCCCGCAGGTAGTCGAAGCCGAACTCGTTGTTGGTGCCGTAGGTGACGTCCGCGGCGTAGGCCCGGCGGCGCTCGTCGTCGTCCAGGCCGTGGAGGATGGTGTCCACCGTCAGGCCCAGGAACCGGTAAATGCCGCCCATCCACTGGGTGTCCCGGCGGGCCAGGTAGTCGTTCACCGTGACGATGTGGACGCCTTCGCCGGTGAGGGCGTTCAGATAGGCGGGCATGGTGGCCACCAGGGTTTTGCCTTCACCGGTCTTCATCTCGGCGATAGTACCCTGGTGCAGCACGATGCCGCCGATGAGCTGGACGTCGAAGGGCCTGAGGCCCAGGACCCGCAAGGAGGCCTCCCGGGCCGCGGCGAAGGCCTCGGGCAACAGGTCGTCCAGGGGCTCCTCCCGGTCCAGGCGCTCCTTAAAATACACGGTCTTGGCCCGCAGGTCGGCGTCGGAGAGGGCCCGATATTGGGGCTCCACGGAGTTGATATGGTCCACCAGGGGCATCAGGCGCTTCAGCTCCCGCTCGTTTTTACTGCCGAAGATTTTTTTGAGGATT
This sequence comes from Desulfobaccia bacterium, assembly GCA_041481325.1. Taxonomy (GTDB): domain Bacteria; phylum Desulfobacterota; class Desulfobaccia; order Desulfobaccales; family 0-14-0-80-60-11; genus DASWLF01. The sequence goes on along the minus strand of JBGPBR010000204.1, from coordinate 3,758 downwards.
AGATCAATCATACGCTTTAAAGGAGATTTTTTAATAGCGCGAGGAATTCTTCTCTCGAAATTCCCGCGGTTTTAAGGTTGTTCCTTATATGGAAACCGGGACTTCATCATAAGTGGGGATTACGAGGGGCCTTAAAATGCCGGGTTTCAAGTAGGAGCGGTGACCGCCCTCCTGGCGGGCAAATTTAAATCCCTCTCTCAGAAATACCTTCTCCAGCACCTTCCAATGGACCGGCGCCATTCTGGTCATGTATTTAGATACCGACCATGGCGGAGTGCCTTTCAATCGACACCCAGCGAGGGCTTTTCCAGTTTCCCTGGATTAGCTGATAGCCGCATTCTTGAAGGATTTCCGCGGTTGTACCCATATCTTCGAGGGTAAGAAGAAAGACCTTGATGGCTTCATCCAAGGCTTTGCGGGCTGATTCAGGATTAGGGCCTGAACTCATGACATCTAAGGGCATGGCGTGGGCAATAAACTGATTGCCTTCCTGCCAGATATGCACGGTATATTCAATAGTTACTTCAGATGGCATAGTTCCTGACCCCGCAGTGACTGGATGTGATGAACCATTTCGCAAATATTATGTCCCGGCCTCCAAATTAAGCACCATGGGGATTTCGTCGCAGTCGGGAAATTTCACGCAGTTGACGCAGTCGGCCCAGACGATGGGCAGCAGCTCTTCCCGGGACACCACCTTGAAGCCGAAGGGCTTGAAGAAATCGGGAACCAGGGTGAGCAGGAAGACTTCGCTGAGACCCAGGTCCCGGGCCTCCCCCAGGCAGATTTTGACCAGGCGGGAGCCGATGCCCCGGCCCCGGTGTTCGGGGGAGACGGCCACCGAGCGGATTTCTCCCAGCCCGGCCCAACAGACGTGCAGGGCCGCGACCCCGATGATGGGGCTCCGGTCTTCCCGGAAGACGAGGTAGTCCCGCAACTGGCCGTACAGGTCGGCCAGGGTGCGGGGCAGGATGCCGCCGTCCAGGCTGAATTCCGCCAAGAAGCGGCGAATCTCCGGAACTTCATGAATCTTGGCCTTGCGAATCATTTTCCCGGCCCCGGGGTTACGGAAACTGTCGGTTAAGTTATAATGTTACATACGCCGGTGCTGCCTTTCCCGGCACATTGCCGGTCAACTTTAGGGCGGGCCCGGAGGCCCGCCCTACCGGCAATGAGCCGCAAGGTGGCGGGGCGGCCGACTCCGGCCGCCGATTTTTATTATATCATCAATTTAAAGGTGGAACCAGATGTCGGTTATATCGAAGGATCAATATGTCTGCCTGGAGTACCGCTTACGCCTGGATTCGGGAGAGCAGCTCCGGGGGACCGCAGCAGAGCCCGCGCTCCTCACCTTTGTGGCCGGGTGCAACGAAGTCTTGCCCGGGTTGGAGCGCCGTCTCCTGGGACTGAGGGTTAAGGACGAGGTGGAGTTCGTGGTGCCGGCCCTTGAGGCCTTCGGCCTCTATGAGCCGGGAAACGTGCAGGAATGGAGTAAAAAGGTCTTTCCGCCGGACATGGAGCTCATCCCGGGGGCGAAGGTGCTGCCGGCCAATTTACCCTTCCCGCCGGAGTATCCCCTGACCATCAAGGAAGTGAAGGAAAACTCCGTCATCCTGGACCTGAACCACCCCTTGGCCAGCCATGACCTGCATTACCGGGTTAAGGTGCTGGAAGTGCGGCCCGCCACCCCCGAGGAGCTGGAGCCTCTGAAACAGTGCATGTCGTGCAGTGAGGAGATGGGGGCGAGCTGTTCCCACTGAACTGCTGCCGCGCCGGGACAGCAAAGGGCCGGCCGACGCTGAGGGGAGTCATTCCCAACAGCCATTAGGTTCAGCGAAATTTGTGCTATCATGCCTCCCACGAGACAACCTGGCTATCAAAAGCAGAGCTTAAGCCGGCCCTGTATGCCGCCCAAGCAATAGTTTTGCCGGCCTCCCAGATGTCACCCCCCATCAGGATGATCCCCATGGTGGCTAGCAGGAGCATCCCTTGAAAGTCAATTCTTGAGGCCCCGGGACTAATTTTTGGCAACAAAAAGGGGAGGGCGTCAAACCAGCCCTCCCCCGAAAATTTTTTTTACTTACGCTAACCGGCTTAGGTCTCGGTTATGGTGATGGCTGCCGAGGGGCAGACCTCGATGCAGCTCTCGCAACCGAGGCACTCGTCTTCGTTGACGGGGACCGCTTTTTCGTCCTGCATTTCGAAAACGCCAGTCGGACAAACGTTAACGCACTCTTCGTCCCCGGTGCACTTGTCTGTATCAACTTCTACTCGCCACGCCATTCAGTGTTACCTCCTTGGGCTTATATGCAACTTTTATATATCACAAACTAAATTTGGTGAAAACCCTTGATGTTTTTGCCAGAAAATTATATCGGGGATGCCCGTGCCGGAAAATTAGCGGACATTGGCCGGTCCCGAATCTCATCTTAGAGCCGCGCTTCCTTGGGAGAGCCGCAGCCTTGGGGAGAAATTTCTCCCAGGGTGCGGGAATTTTGGCGGTACTCCCGGGCCAGGCTCACGATGCCTGCGGCCCAATCCGGGGACCCCAGGGCGTGCAGGTGGGTGTAAGTGGCCAGGACGTTTTGAAACAGGAGGCCTTCCCGCCGGCCCCCGATGCCGGTGCCCCGGGTGACCCGAAAGGCCATGGGGGTCTCGGGTCCGGGCTCCGGGATAATTTGGGAGTAGTGAAACTCGTGACCCTTGAGCACGGTGCCCCGGGGGAAATACGGATTGTCCCGGGTCACTTCCAGGATGGTGTAGCCGTGTCCTATGGGCTTTTTACCCATGACGAAGTCGTGGGGAAACAGGCCTACCATGGGGAATTTTCCTTCCCGGATCTGGATGGTCTCCCCCAGGTACATCAGGCCGCCGCACTCGGCGTAGATGGGGAGTCCGGCCTGGGCCGCAGCCTTGACGGAGTTGCGGAAACTCAAATTCTTGGAGAGTTGCCTGGCGTGGGTCTCGGGGAAGCCGCCGCCGATGTAGAGGGCGTCCAGGGCGGCGGGAAGGACCGGATCATCGAGAGCGCTCACGGTCACCAAGGCGGCCCCCTGCTCCCGCAGGGCCTCCAGGTTTTCGGGGTAGTAGAATTGGAAGGCCGAGTCCCGGATGACCCCGATGGTCACCGGGTCGCAAACCGCGGCCCAGGAGGGCGTCGGGGCCGGCGCCGCCGGCAGGGGCGGGGCCTGGCAGGCCACCTGCCAGAGGCCGTCCAGGTCCAGGTACCGCTGGGCCAGATCCCTGGCCGTGGCCACGGCGCGCGCCGCGGTGGCGTGCTCCTGGGGCGGCACCAAGCCAATGTGCCGTTCGGGAAAGATTGCGCACTTGAGGCGCGGGATGGCCCCCAGCACCGGGATGCCGCAGTAATGCTCGATGGCGTTGCGGATGATGTCTTCGTGACGGGGCCGGGCGATTTGATTGAGAACCACCCCGCGGATGGGCACCTGGGGATCGAAGTGCTGGCACCCCAGCACCAGGGCCGCGGTGGTCCGGGTCCGCATGGTGCAGTCCACCACCAACACCACCGGGGTGGAGAGGAACTTGGCCAGCTCCGCGGTGCTGTACGTCCCCTGGGGGTCCAGGCCGTCGTACAAGCCGCGGTTGCCTTCGATGATGAGGGCGTCTGCCTGGGCGGCGTGGCGGACCACCAAAGCCAAAATCTGGTCCCCCTCCATGAGGAAGGGGTCCAGATTATGGCTGGGGCATCCCGCCGCCAGGCAGTGCCAGGCCGGGTCGATATAGTCGGGTCCCTTTTT
>JBGPBR010000203.1:0-4558 GCA_041481325.1 Desulfobaccia bacterium | reverse complement strand
TTGTAAGGAAGACGACGTGGAACCAAGGCCGTTGTTATCGTTGCCATGATTGGCGCGCCAATAATTATTGTGGTGAGGATAGGTCGATTCCCCAGCGAGCTGCGGGCGGTTAAAGGACATGGCAGTTGTTGACGATTCCTTGACCTGTATGAACAAAGTCATCGATCTGGAACTGGCCAGGCGCCGGCGATTGCTCAAAAAAGTCAGGGAAGTGCACGGCCCCTGGTGGAACATCTGGTTCATGCCCAAAAAGGAAGACCTGGACCGGCTTACCCCCGAAGAAGTTCGCCGGGGCGGTCTCTGGGGACCTGCGGTGGACCGGGGCCGGCTCAACGGGGCCGACCTGGGACTTCTGGGGCTGCATTAACCGGAGGTCTGACCCGGCAGACCGCTCTTAAGATAAGGCAATTTTAGGAGGCCGTAAGTTTTTATAACCAGCAGTTGCAAAACCGGTTGGCCAGAATCCCGCCAATATGCCGCTCCTGATGTCTCTCCCCAAATTTTTCCCCCGCCGGTTCTTCCTTATGGAAAATTCTCGGACCCAATGAAAAAAGGCTCGGCAAAGAAAAAGCGGCAGACCCGCAAGCCGGTTTCATCCCAGGGTAATCCCCGGACGGAGTTCGGCCCGGTGGACCAGGCCATTGCCATCCGGCAGCAGGAAACGGTCCTGGAGATCGCCTCCCGGGGGCTGAACCCGGCAACGGCCCTGGAAACCGCCCTCAACGCCTTGATCTGGACCGACCATCTGGTGGCGCTCTTTGAGTCCGAAAAGGGCCTGCCTAGACCCATCGCCTGCCTGCCCGGCTGCCATTTCTGCTGCTACAACCAGGTTGAAGTGACCCCGCCGGAGGCCCTGCTCCTGGGTGACTACGTGGAGAAGAATTTCTCTGCGGAGGACCGGCGGATATTGTGCCGCGACCTCGACAGGTTGGCGGCCCTCAAGGCGGGGAAAAGCAAAAAAGAGATCGCCAACATCCGGCAAGAGCTTCCCTGCCCATTCCTGGCGGCAGGCAGATGCCGGGTATACCCGGTGCGGCCCCTAGTTTGCCGGGCCATGCACGCCTTGGACGCCGGGGAGTGCCAGGCGGCCTTCAGGTCCGGGGGCCTTGCCGCGGTGGCGCACTACGCCCACCGCCGGGTGTTTGCCATGTCCGTGGTCAAGGGACTGCTGGACGGCTGCCGGAAGCTCGGCTGCCAATCCGGCTACCTGGACCTGGCGGCCGCGCTCCAGGAGGTTCTGGCGTTGCCCGACCCCATCTCGCAATGGCTGCAAGGCGGCAAGGTTTTCAGCCGCCTTTCCGCCTCACCTGGCAGCGGCGCCAGAAATAAGACCGAGTGGCGCTCAGAAAAGTAATTTTGGTAGCCGCAGGCTTTAACCTGGGCCGCACAGGCTGGAAGCCTGTGCCACTTATTTCTCGTTCCCAAGCAGTCGCGCCTGGGCCTTTGGCCCACCCATAACGCATGAAAAGTGGCGGGCTTTTTATCATGGTGCGCGGTACGTTTTCTTTATTAACCGAACCTTGAACCTTGAACTTTGAACTTTTCAGGTCAGGAGCTTGGGAACCAGGATTCGCTAGGTGCTGAAATTATCACCATCTAGCTTGGGACAACACTCCCTGATCTCCGAGAGGTCTATACTTGGCATGAGGTCGAGTGGCGGCAGCCGGAATATGTTAAATTATTGGTTCCCGCGCCAATATGGCACAACCATTGCTTTAATAAAATGGGACGATGCTTTCCGCGCAGCTTAGGTAACCAGGTAGCTTACTCGATGAAAAGATTAAGGTTTCTGCAGGATTTCTTCAATAAACACCCTTACCAGCGGTATCGGGAAAAGGAAGACCGGCGTCGTCGCTTGGCCGGCCAGGTTCTGTCCATCGCGGCCATAGTAATCGGCGCCTTTTACCTTATCTGGCATTTCCGTTACATCAACTGGTCCATCTGGTACATTTCCGTGCCCTTCTTTTTCGCCGAAGCCATCGGCTGGCTGCTGTTCACTTCTTTTTCCTTCGTCACCTGGTACCCGCGGCGCCACCTGCCCGAAGGCCTGCCCATCGACCGACCCTTCAGGGTGGATGTGTTCGTCACCACCTGCGGCGAGCCCCTGGACATTTTGAGTCAAACCCTGATGGCCGCGATGGCCATAACCTATGAGCCCAAGACCATCTATATCCTGGACGATAAGGCCAGCCCCCAGGTGGCGACCCTGGCCGAGAGGTTCGGGCTCCGCTATTTGGCCAGGCCGGAGCACCGGGACGCCAAAGCCGGAAATCTGAACTACGGCCTGGCCCACAGTGACGGCGAACTGATCCTGACTTTGGACGCCGACCAGGTTCCTCATCCCAAGATCCTGGACCGGCTGGTGGGCTACTTTAAAATTCCGCGCATCGGTTTTGTCCAGACCAAGCAGAATTTCATCGTGCCCCAGGGAGACCCCTTCGGCAATACCGACAAAGTCTTTTACAATGTCATGCAATGCGGCAAGGACGGCGATAACGCCGCCTTTTCCTGCGGCTCCGGGGTGGTTTACCGCCGCCGGGCCCTGCAGGAAATCGGCGGCTTCAGCACCTGGAACGTGGTGGAGGACGTGCACACCTCCATGCTCCTGCATCAGCGCGGCTGGCGCTCCATCTATTACAATTATTCCCTCTCCGTCGGCACCGCGCCCACCGATATCTGGGGGGTCTACCGGCAGCGCGGCCAATGGGCCCTGGATTCCATTCGCCTGTTTTTCTGGGACAACCCCTTTTTCCGGCGGGGCTTGACCCTGCGGCAGAAGCTGCAGTACGCCAATCTGGGCTTTGTCTACCTGGTCTCAGCCTGGTTCATGCCCATATTTTTCCTGGTGCCCATACTTTCCATCCTAACTTCCCAGGCCGTCCTGACCGCCTCGGTGCCCTCCTACATCCTGCACCGGCTGCCATACTTCCTGGTTATGTCTCTGGCGTATGAACTGCTGAACTATCCCACTCCCTATCTGCATGCCTATCAGATGTGGACCGGCCTGTTCCCGGTTTTCATGCTGTCCACCCTCAGGGCCTTGCGTTTCCGGCGCGGCAAACCAGACTACACCGTGACCAGCAAGAAGCAGGTGCAGGCGCTTAAGAGGCCGGCGGCGGTGGCTTTGTTGCCGCAGCTCGCCATTATTGCCGGCTCCATTTACACCGTCATCTACGGGGTCTTTTTTGCCGCCGGCCCCCTGGATTTCCGCATGCTCAACTGCGCCTGGTCCACCTGGGCCATCTGGACTCTTTCCGGCGTTTGCATGGCGGCCTTGTTTAAGATTCACTGGGTGGTTGAGGCCCCGGAGCCGGAGTGGTTCTCCCCCCGGCAGATAATCCATAACGTCTTGGCCCTGGCGTTTTTCTTATTCCTCTTTATTCTCTGTGCGGTCATCATCCTCGGGATTGGGGGCGATAGGGGCTTGCTCTTTCATAAATTTTAATAATATGTATAAAATAACATTTATACAATAAAATGATAAAGTTTGGTCTCTATGATCCCGGTTGCCCGCCCCGTCTGTCCCCGGTTAAAGGAGTGGAGGCGGCTCTGGGCGCCCCGGTGCAGGTGGTCAGCTGGTATCAGGCCTGGGGTTCACGGCGGCGCGACTGCTGCCCCCACCTGATCCGGGAGGCCCATGGCCGGGGCCACCTGCCTTTGATTACCTGGGAACCCTGGCAGCTCCCTGAAGATCTCCCCGGGGCTTCGCCTCCCGAGGTCCAGCCGGATTTTTCCCTGGAACAAATCGCCGCCGGCCGCTACCAGGATTATGTGCGTTCCTGGGCCCAGACTTTGGCGGCCCTGAGGGAGCCGGTATTCTTAAGGCCGTTCCACGAAATGAACGGCAACTGGTACCCTTGGGGTGGGACGGTGAACGGCAATGACGCCTATACTTTCCGGCAGGCCTGGAAGTATCTGCGCCAAGTCTTCCGGGAGGAGGGGGCCGGCAACGTGGCCTGGGTGTGGTGCCCTTATGTCCAGTCGGTGCCGGAGACACCGGAAAACGCCCTAGAGGCCTATTTCCCCGGCGAGGCGGCGGTGGACTGGCTGGCCCTGGACGGCTACAACTGGGGCGCCACCCAGCCCTGGTCCAGCTGGCAGAGCCTCACCCAGGTCTTCGAGGAGGCCTACCGCCGCCTCAGCGCCCTGTCGCCGCACCGGCCCATGATGCTGGCGGAGGTCGGTTGCGCCGAGGAGGGAGGAGACAAGGCGGGCTGGCTGCGGCAAGGGTTGGCCGCCCTGGCGGAGAAATTCCCCCGGGTGGAAATCCTGGTTTGGTTTAATATCAAGAAGGAGTGCGACTGGCGCCTGGATTCATCCCCCGCGTCCCTGGCGGCTTTCCGGGAGCAGGCCTGGCGCTTCCGGGAGCAATAAAAAACGGGGCGCCTGCGCCACCGCGCCCCCCGTCTAATCCTGAAACTTAGCTTAATCTAAATTAACCTGCGGCGCCAGAGGCCCGCCGCCAGCAGCCAGGCCAGCCCCGGGGCCAGCAGAGACAGGCTTCCCGGCAGGGGCACCCCCAATATTTCCAGGGTTACACTCTTATCATTGTCCACCG
>JBGPBR010000202.1:0-4563 GCA_041481325.1 Desulfobaccia bacterium | reverse complement strand
TGACCACGTCGATGGCCTCGAGCACTCGCGGGGCCTTGAGGCCGCACATGATGAGGGTGCCAGCGTCCATGCCTTCCGGGCGTTCATGGGCCTGGCGTATGGTCACCGCGGGAAAATTCAGTATGGAGGATTCTTCGGTGATGGTGCCGCTGTCGGAGACCACACAAAAGGCGTGTTGTTGCAACTTGACGTAATCGAAGAACCCGAGAGGCTTTAAAAACCGGACCCCTTCTCCCGCCTCCATGGCCCCCGCCTCTTCCAGCCGCTTGCGGGTGCGGGGATGGGTGCTGACGATGATGGGTTTGCGGTACCGCTCTGCCAGGGCCTGTAAAGTGGTCAACAGGTCAGCGAAGTTGGTCTCACTATCGATATTCTCTTCCCGATGGGCGCTGACCACCAAATAACCCTCCGGCGCCAGCCCCAGGAAAGCCAGAACTGCTGACTGCTCGATTTGCGGCCGGTAGTGCATCAGCACTTCCTTCATGGGAGAGCCTGTCTTGATCACCGTTTCCGGCCTGATGCCCTCAAGGATCAGGTACCGCCGGGCCTGCTCGGTGTAAGTCAGGTTAATATCGCTCACGTGGTCCACGATCTTGCGGTTGATCTCTTCCGGGACCCTCAGGTCGAAACAGCGATTGCCCGCTTCCATGTGAAAGATGGGAATCTTGCGGCGTTTAGCCGGAATCACCGACAGGCAACTGTTGGTATCGCCCAGCAGGAGCAGGGCGTCGGGGTTCTCTTGGGCCATGACCGCGTCAGCCTTGCTGATGATGTGGCCGATGGTTTCGGCCACCGTGGCTCCCACCGCTTCCAAAAAATAATCGACCTTCCTTAGACCCAGGTCCCGGAAAAAAATCTCGTTCAGTTCGTAGTCATAATTCTGTCCCGTGTGGACCAGGATGTGCCGAGTGAAGCGGTCCAATTCAGTCATGACCCGGGAAAGCTTGATGATTTCCGGCCGGGTGCCGACAATGGTCATTACTTTAACCGGCATCTTTGCTTATCTCCAAAAAGTTATCTGGTTTCCTGTCAGGTTAGTTTAACAAGTCATGTTTCTTCAGCAGCGCCACGGTATCCTCAAAGCTGAGGATCGCATCCTTCGAACTGAACTCCTGCCGCAGGGTCTGGCCCGGAAGATCGCCTTCCCGGCGCAACTCCGGCAACATGGGCCGGATGGTGTAATAGTCGCCATCCTTAACGCAGCGATTGGCTTCCTCTTCGGACACCAGAACCTCATGAATCTTCTCCCCCGGACGGACGCCGGTGACCACCGTATCGATTTTTCGAGCGCCGCTGAGGGCCCGGGCAATATTGAGCACTGTGGAGCTGGGCGCCCGGGGGACGTAGGTATCCCCCGCCGCGGCTCGACGCAACGCAGCAAAGATGGTATCCGCCGCCTGGTCCAGACTCATGAGAAAACGGGTCATCTCGGGAATAGTGATGGTGACCGGACCACCGTTTCTGATCTGCTCCTGGAACAGGGGGATCACCGAACCCCGCGAAGCCAGGACATTGCCGTAGCGCACGCAGACAAGCCGGGTCTTGGGGTTCATGATATTGGCCGCGATGAAGATGCGCTCTTGAATGGACTTGGTCATGCCCATGACGTTGACCGGCTTGCAGGCCTTGTCGGTGCTGATGCCCACCACCGTCTCCACCGGGAAGCGGTGCTCTTCGATGGCCCGGGTGATCTGATACGCCCCCATACAGTTGGTCAGCAGCGCCTGCACCGGAAAATATTCGCAGGTGGGCACCTGTTTCAGGGAGGCGGCGTTAAAGACAATATCTGCGTCCCTAAGCACCGAACAGACACTGGCATAGTCCCGGACGTCGCCGATGCGCATCTCCAGGATATTCATGAAATTGCGGTAGATCACTTCATCGGTAGGCGCCGTTTTGGACAGGTAGGCGATCCTCATGTCATGCTGCTTGGCTTCATCCCGGGAAAAGACGATGACCTTCCGGGGCGTCCCCAATTCACCGGAGAGAATCCGGTGCACCAGCGTCTTGCCCAGTGATCCGGTCCCCCCGGTAATCACAATTATTTTATCGGCCAGGATCATTTTCTCTATCCAGTTTGGCGTAATTTTTATAGAAGCTCGACTCGAGATAGTACCGATGCATCTCGGCCACCAACTCCGGCCAGGCTGGCGGCGTGTAGCCCGTGAGCTTCCGGAAGGCTGAGGAATCCAGGGAACGGTCTACCTTGAGGCTGTCATCGGGAATTATGGCGATTTTCTTGCCGTATTCTTTAGCCACTAATTTTAACAAATCGTACTTGGCAATGGGCGCCGCGGAGATATGATAAATTCCAGTCATTGCAGGCCCCTTCAACAGGTAGTCCCTGATGATCCCGGCAAAGGTCACCGTGGGAAAGCCGCTGAAGATAGCCCGGTTGAAGCCCTGCACCTCGTTGTCCTGGGCCAGAAACCATTCGATCAGCCCCAATTTGCCGCGCAGTTCGTGGCCGATGATGGAGGTCCGCAGGGTGAGGCACCCCTCAGAGGTCACCTCTCCCAGGGCCTTGGACTTGCCGTAGAGGTCCTGGGCGCTGACCTGGTCCTCCTCCCGGTAGTTGCCCCGGGCGCCGTCAAAGATGCAGTCGGTGCTCAGCTGGATCAGCCGAGCCCCGGCCAGGCGACACGCCAGGGCCAGACGATGCGGCAACAGGGAATTGAGATAAATCGAAGTGATCGGGTCCCTTGCCAGGGAGGATTGCTTGATGACGCCGATGCAATTGACCACGACCTCGGGCTTAACCTCAGCCATAGCCTCGACCAGGCTGTCAAAATTGAAGGCATCCACCTGCCCCAGGCAGTTATTGATCAAATCCGGCGAAAACCAGCGGCTCGCCTCCCCCCGGTCCCGAACCGTGCCGAAGACCTCCAGATCATTCACGCCGAACCATTGGGAAAACAACACGTGCCCCAACATCCCCGTGGCTCCCAGGACCAAAACCCTTTTTGCCTTGTCGCCGCTACTCAACCCGAACCTCGCGGATCAAAATGAATTTGCACCCTAACTCTTGTACCAAAGTTGCGATTCAAAAGCTATACGGCTGCTGCCAAAAGTAATTCCGTTTTAGCGGCAAAAAGGTGGTTAGGCCCGACGTCTCACCGGGACTGGGGAAGTGGCGGCAGCGGCCCCGGGCCCGAGATTTTTTCCACTCATCACATGCCGCATCAGCCCCTCCAGGCGATCCAGAAGCATCTCGCGCTTAAAGTGCCTCTCAAAGTATGCGCGGCCCCGCAGTCCCATGGTCTGGCGCTGAGAATTAGACAGGCGGTACATGGCCAGGACGTTTTTCGCCAGGGTCTGGGGGTCCCCGGCGGGACCCGCCAGACCCGCGCCGGCCTCCTCCACCACCCGCGAGCCCTCCCCGTCCAGGGCGGTAACGATGGGGCGGCCGCAGGCCAGGTACGACTGCATCTTGGAGGGGATGGTGAGGGCGAAGATGGGCTCCTTCTTGAGAGTCACCAGCAGAGCGTCGGCCAGGGCAAAAAAGCGGGGCATGGCTTCCGCCGGGTATCTCCCGAGGAGACGTACGGTCCCGGTCAATTCCCGGGCCCGCACCTGCTCTTCCACCCAGGCGCGCCGCCGGCCATCGCCTAGAATCACCCAGTGCAGATCTTGCTGGTCTTTGAGTAATTCCGCAGCAGAGAGAATGGTTTCGAAGTCCTGGGCCGCCCCGATATTGCCGGCGAAAATCAGGCGGAAGCCCCGGGGCAGTAAAGTCCGTTCCGCGGCTCCGGCCTCCACGGTCACCGGGTGGTAGAAATCTTCCGCGCTATTGGGGAAATAGACGAGCTCTTTCCCCGGGCCGCCGTACTTTTCGATGGAAGGAAAAAAGGCCCGCGACTGGGCCAGGATGAGATCGCTGCCGCGATAAATCCAGCGTACCAACAGACCTGTCAGGCCCAAAATAAAACCGGAACTTACCGCCCCAGTGGCGGACAGGCTCTCCGGCCAGAGGTCCTGCACCCAAAACATGATGGGGATGTTCCGAAGCCTTTTTAAAATTAGGGCCGGAATACCCACCGTCACCGGCGAAGTTTCGTAGACCAGGATCAGGTCGATGGCTCCCCGGCACCAGACGGTCGCCAGGAAGCTGGCACACAGCGCAGAGGACAGATAATTCAGGAATAACTGCAGAGTGCCACCGCGGCCCCGCGGGATTAGCGGCACGTGGAGAATCTTGATTCCTTGATACTCATCCACTAACCGCTGAAAAATCCCATACCCAGGATAGAACTTGCCTGCCGGATAATTGGGAATCCCGGTGAGCACCGTAACTTGATGCCCGCGGTCATGCAAGCCACTGGCCAAAATATTGATGGGGAAATTCTCCGGCCAGAAGTGGTTCGTAACTATTAAAATGTTCATGCCGCCCTTCTGAGTAGAATCTTGCGGTAAAGCTCGATATATTTGAAGACAATCGCATCCCAGCGATAATTTTCTTGGACAAATCTCTTCAAATTTGCCCCCTGCGCCACCAATTTTTGAGGATTCTTGAGCATCCTCAACAAGCCGGCTTTAAGCCCGGTCACCGAGGCGGGGACGACT
>JBGPBR010000201.1:0-4581 GCA_041481325.1 Desulfobaccia bacterium | reverse complement strand
GAGGTCAACTTTCAGCAAAAATACCTCTGAACGCTCCCCGGCCAAGAGCCGGGGTGGCCTGGCCCAGCGCGGTTTCATTGAGGGACCGCCGGGGGGGCGGTCTTTCGGCCTTTGGCTAAAATCGTTTGTTCAACTGCCCAGGGGGTGCCGGCGGCAAACCGGGATAAAACCTGGAAAAAAGTCTTGCCCTAGCCGCCGCTGCTGTGATAGGACCCAAAAGGCAGTTTGGAATGAAGAATCCGGAAAGCAAATTGAACCTATTTAAAGATAATGGCAGACAGGCTGGCCAGCCGGGTCTGCCCTTGCCCCGGCCCGGGGCACCGGCGCTGCGGCGCGGCTGGTTCTTCTGGACCTTCCTGGCCCTGGGGCTCCTGGTCCTGGGGGGCTATCTCTCCTGGGGTTTCATCTGCCGCAGCGGCGCCTGGGGCTGGCTGTGCCATTTTTTCCATCTCCTGGAGGACAAGGAGAAGGTCAAGGCCTTTCTCCACGCCACCGGGCCCCTGGCGCCCCTGGTCTTTATCGTCTGCCAGTCCCTGCAGGTGGTCTTCGCCCCCATCCCCGGGGAGGCCACCGGCTTCCTGGGCGGCTACCTCTTCGGGGTGCCTTTGGGGATGCTCTACTCCACCATCGGCCTCACCCTGGGGTCCATGCTGGCCTTCGGCCTGGGGCGCTGGCTGGAGCACCGCTTCGTGGAGCGGGTGGTGAGCCGGGAGACCCTGAAGCGCTTTGATTTCCTAATGGAGCGGCAAGGGGCCCTCATCGCCTTTTTCCTGTTCGTGGTGCCCGGGTTTCCCAAGGACTACCTCTGCTTCATCCTGGGCCTGAGCCCCATGCCCTGGAAGCTCTTTTTTCTCTTATCCACCGTGGGGCGCCTGCCCGGCACCCTGATGCTCACCCTCCAGGGGGCCAAGGTCTACCAGGGGGACTACCTGTTCACCCTAATGCTCATCGTTTGCTGCCTGGTACTGGCCGGGACCCTGTACTACTTCCGGGAGCCGCTGTATCAGTGGCTGCGGCGCTGGGATCACCATCCCCACGGCGACAATTGAGACCCTGGCCCCCTGGGCTCAGGTCGCGGCCTTGACCCAAGTTCTCGCTCAAATGGCTACCCGTCCTGGCCGATAAGGTTTGACCATCTTATACTCAAAGTCCGTCTGTTATCAGAACCGCGACTTGGGTTTCTATGGTCATTCTGGGCCCTCGCCGGCGGCGAAGAATCTGCGGTTTATCAGTTGAAAGATGAGGCCCGTCTCTCAGGGTGACCTATAATTCTAAAGAGGGAATTGCCATGCCGCTCGACCCCAAAGGCGCTTTCGATGAATTGCTGGCCATGGCCCGGGGGTTCCAGGCCGCCAGGATGCTCATGGTGGCCGTAGACCTGGCGGTCTTCGATTTCCTGGAGGAACCCCACAGCGCGGTGGAGGCCGCGGCCTGGCTCAAGGCCGACCAACGCGCCGTCGGCATCTTCCTGAACGGGCTCGCGGCCCTGGGGCTCCTGGTGAAAGGGGTGGATTACTTCCGCAACCGCGACCTCGCCTCCCGCTACCTGGTGCGGGGCAAGGACGATTACCGGGGCGCCATCATCAAACACATGGAGCACACCTGGGGCCGGGGCTGGAACGATTTGCAGCACACCGTCCTCACCGGCCGCCCCCGGGAGGCGGACCCGGAGAAATGGCTGGACGCCCAGGCCCGGCGGGACGAAGCCGAGGTGCGGGCCTTTATCTGCGGCATGGACGCCATCGCCCGGGACCTGGCCCCCAAGGCGGCGGCCGGGCTGGACCTCAAGGGGGTGCGCCGCCTCCTGGACCTGGAGGGCGGCCCCGCCACCTACGCCATCGCCTTTGCCAAGGCCAATCCTCAGCTGCAGGCCACGGTCTTCGACCTGCCCAGGCCGGTGGAGATCGCCCGGGAACAGATCGCCAAACACGGGGTGAGTTCCCGCGTTAACACCCTGGCGGGCAACTTCCTCAAAGACGACCTCGGCCGCGGCTACGATTTCATCTGGGTCTCCCAGATCCTGCACAGCCACGACGAGGAGCAGTGCCGGCTTATTATCGGCAAGTGCGTCCAGGCCCTGAACCCCGGCGGGGTTCTGGCCATCCAGGACTTCTTCCTGAATCCGGACGGCGGCAGCCCCCCGGGCGCGGCCATGTTCGGGATGCACATGCTGGCCGTCACCCCTCGGGGCCGGGCCTATACCTTCGACGAGGTGGGGGAATGGATGGCCGAGGCGGGTCTCGCGGCTCCGGAGCACCTCCGCTACAACGGCGGCGACGCCACCATCGTGCGGGCCCAAAAGCCATAGGGCGCAGGAGCGAAAAATTAACCAGGCGAAAAGGACGGGCTCCTTTTCGCCTTTTATCTGAGATTTTACAAATTTGGTATCAGGACCTTCTGGATTTTTTGCTTCCAGGAACTTGCCGGCAACGCCCCAGCCGCGGATATTTCCTCCCTGGACCTCGCTCTTTCCGGTATAATGAGGAAGGGTTTGGTTGCCGGCATCGGCTGCCAACCGGTTCGGCAAACCAGGCAGGAGGACCGGATGTTTAAGAAGATTTTAGTGCCTCTGGACGGCTCCCCCATGGCGGAGAAAGTCCTCCCCCAAGTGGCGGAATTGGCCGGGACCACCAAGGCCCGGGTAACCTTGATGCATGTGTGTCACGGCAGGGGGAGGGAGGTTACCGGGGAAGACGCCGCCGGGGCGGGCAGGCCTTGTGAAAAATTCCTGGCCCAGGGTTGCACCGACCTGGAAGCCCAGGGCCTCAAGGCCGATTGGGTCTGCCGGGTGGGGGGGCCGGCCCGGGAAATTATCGCCTTTGCCCAGGATCATGATTATGACCTCATCGCCCTGGGCACCCATGGCAAGGGCGAGGTCGCCTGGAATCTGGGAGGGGTGGCCGATAAAGTGGCGGCCCACGCCACCGTGCCCGTCCTGCTGTTCCGGACTTTCAGCCTCAGGCCCATGTGGCTCAAGCCGAAGATGAAGAAGCTCGTGAAGGAGGCCGAACTTTACTTTGCCTGGTCCATCCGGGGTTGAGGAACCGGCGCCGGGCAGCCTGGGCCTTGATGCTTCAGCACCAAGACCCCAAAAACACCAAGGCCGGGCCTGGCGAGCCGTGCCCCGGCAAATTATTTTTCCGGCGTCCTTGGGGTTCTTGGCGGTGAAAATTAATGCCTGTACCTCAGCGCCTCCCTTCAGCAGTAAGGCTCTGGCAATGCTTTCCGCAAATTATTTTGGGCTTCTTCCGGGTTGGGTTGCCGCTGCCGGGGTCCTTTTTTAAAAGTATCCCGGGACCACCACCGAGGGAAGGCGATCTTTTCCCCGCTAAAGACCTCCTCCAGGGTCAGGATTTGCAGGCGGGGGAAACGATGCGCCGGTAACTGCGGCTCAACGAAGGACCCCGCCGCGTCCGCCAAGCCCATCTTAGCGCCACCAGTCCGGATACGCCAACAGCTTTACCCCTTATGCCCCACCGGCATCACCAGCAGGGGCACCTGGCTCGGAGGGAGCTTCAAGGCCTGGGCCAGGGCCTTATCATTAAACCCGCCGGCGATCCCGGCCCCCAAACCCAGGGCGCCCGCCTCCAGAAAGAGGTTTTGGGCCACAAACCCGGCCTCAAAGTGGGTGTACATCGGGGCCTTGCCGCCGTTTTTAACCGCGCATCTGGCGTAGTCCCCGGCAATGGCCACTATTATTGGGGCTTCGGCTATCCAGGCCTGGGAATTACAAGCCTTGGCCACCGCCGGGCGGAACTCGCCCTTGGCCACCGGTTCCAGGGCATGCTCCGGCGCCAGGTACCGGTAGAGGCCGGGGGCCAGATTAGCGACCCCCCGCTCCCCCGCCACCAGGTAGAGGTCCACCACGTAGGCCGCCCGGGCCGCGGGCGCGGTCCTTTTCCCTTCAGGGCGGTTGATCCCGTCCGCGGCCCACAACAGTTGGGAGACCTGCGCCAGCTCCAGCGGCCGGGCGGCAAAACTGCGGCTGGAGCGCCGCCCCTGCAAGGCCTCCTCCACCGAGACGGTCCCCTTGGTGGCCGGCGGCGGCAGCTTAATCACCTCCGCCCCGAATCCGGCGGCCCCCAGGTTTATCACGCTCAACCACAAAATCATGACCAGACTGGCGATAATTTTCAGCATTGCTTAAGCCTCTTTCCGAAAAGTTTGGGTAGCGTGCGTCGCCCGCCCGCGCTGCATCCCCTAAAAATGGTAGGGCTCCTGCAATTCTTTCAGCAAATTATTTTGGGCTTCTTCCGGGTTGTTTTTCCGCCGCCGGGGTCCTTTTTTAAAGGTATCCTGGGACCACCATGATGGTAAGGCAATCTTCTTCCCGATAAAGATATCCTCCATGGTCAGGATTTGCAGGCGGGGGAACCGATGCTCCGGGAACTGGGGGTCAATGAAAGACCCTGCCGCGGCCGCCTCTTCCCGCATCTGCCGGGTGGGCCGCTTGAGCGTCAGAAACACACCCATCTCCACCTTTTCCCGCTCCAACACCCCCTTCAAATCCCTGACCTGGGAGACGGTGACGTGACCGCCTTTCACCTGGAGGATGATCTTCTTATATTCGCCGCTGTATTC
>JBGPBR010000200.1:0-4583 GCA_041481325.1 Desulfobaccia bacterium | reverse complement strand
TAAAACATAAGGGGTTGGGGGAGGGGGTTTGGGGGAGGGATTGTAAGCGGCCTTCGGCCCCTGGCCCCCTCCCCCAAATTCTTTCGCCGCCTCCAGCGCTGCGGCCACCAGCACCTCGGTCTCGGGCCGGGGAATCAGGGTGGCCGGAGTAACCCGGAAGTTTAGGGACCAGAACTCCTTGTGGCCGGTCAGATAGGCCGCCGGCTCCCCGGCCCTGCGGCGCACCATTAGGGACTTGAAGCGGGCCAGTTCTTCCGGCGTCAGGGGCTGGTCATAGCGCAGATACAGGTCCAGCCGGCTGAGCCCCAGGACGTGGGCCAGCAGCACCTCGGCACAGGATCGGGGCTCTGAGACCGCCTTGTCTTTGAAGTAGTCGGCGGTCCAGCGCAGGATTTCCAGGATGGTCCAGGTGTCTTTGGGTGCGGTCATTCGCTCCTCCGGGATGCCTGGCCCCATAAAAAATGTTGTAGGGGGCTCAAGGACCGCCGGCGGCAGGACATCCTGGCCGCACCTGCCCATGGTTCCTCAATAAGGGGTTGGGGGAGGGAGTTTGAGGGAGGGGGCAGGGGCCTGCTGCCCCTGGCCCCCTCCCTCAAGAAATAGCTTTTCTGCTTCATTACGCCTGGGCCAGGGCGGCGGTGCGGGCCTGGGCCGCCAGGGCCTGGAGCAGGTCCTCCAGGTCTCCGTCCAGGACCGCGTCCAGTTTGTGCAGGGTCAAGCCGATGCGGTGGTCCGTGACCCGGGATTGGGGGTAATTGTAGGTGCGGATGCGCTCGCTGCGGTCGCCGGAGCCCACCATACTCTTGCGCTCCTGGGCGATTTGGGCCTGCTGCTCGCCCTGCTTCAGGTCCAGGAGGCGGGCCCGCAGCACCTTCAGGGCCTTGGCCTTGTTTTTGTGCTGGGACTTCTCATCCTGGCAGGTGACCACCAGCCCGGTGGGCAGGTGGGTGACCCGCACCGCGGAATCCGTGGTGTTGACGCTCTGGCCGCCGGGCCCGGAGGAACGGAAGACGTCGATGCGCAGCTCTTCCGGGCTGATGGCCAGGTCCAACTCTTCGGCCTCGGGGAGCACCGCCACCGTCACCGCGGAGGTGTGGATGCGGCCCTGGGACTCGGTCACCGGCACCCGCTGCACCCGGTGGACCCCGCTTTCATATTTCAGCCGGCTGTAAACCCGGTCGCCGGAGATGCAGGCCACCACTTCCTTGAGGCCGCCGATGCCGGTGGTGGAATGGCTCAGGACCTCCAGC
This sequence comes from Desulfobaccia bacterium, assembly GCA_041481325.1. Taxonomy (GTDB): domain Bacteria; phylum Desulfobacterota; class Desulfobaccia; order Desulfobaccales; family 0-14-0-80-60-11; genus DASWLF01. The sequence goes on along the minus strand of JBGPBR010000200.1, from coordinate 3,333 downwards.
TTCCAGCCCCGGCGCTCGGCCAGGCGGCTGTACATCCGGAACAGGTCCGCGGCAAACAGGCCCGCCTCCCCGCCGCCGGTGCCGGCCCGGATTTCCAGGAGCACGTTCTTGTCGTCGCTGGGGTCCTTGGGGAGCAGCAGAAAACGCAGCTCTTCTTCCAGCCGGGACGCTTCATCTTTGAGGGTCTGGATTTCCTCCCGGACCAGGGCCTTCATCTCTTCGTCCGCTTCGTCTTTCAGCAGGCCCTGGTTGTCCGCCAGTTCTTTCTCCACCTGCCGGTAGCGCCGGAAGATTTGGACCATGGGAGCCAGGTCGGCGTGCTCCTTGCGGTACTTGGTATACAAGTCCTGGGCCTTGATGACCTCGGGGTCGCCTAAGAGGCCATCCAGCTCCTGGCAGCGCTTTTCTAAAGTTGCTAATCGTTGAGTGAGCATATTTTCCGGTTGGCGGCAAGGCCGCCGGTTTGGCTAATTTATTTATTATAAAGGAAAAAAAGGTTTTTGGCAATGTCTTTGGGGGGTAGAACTTTGTCGGCTAGCTCTCCGCCAGGCGGCGGATGATCTCCGGGATGGTGGCACAGGCGAGATGGGGCAGGGAGCCGCCCCCCAACACCACCTGCAGAGGCACGCCCATTTCGGCCGCGGCCCCGATCATCAGGTCGCAGATGTCGAAAAAGGCCGGTTCGGTGAGGCCCAGGGAGCCGTAGTCCTCCAGGTGGGTGTCGAAGCCGTAGTACCAGATGAAGAGATCGGGCTTGAACGGGGGGATGAGCGGGAGGTGGCGGCGCACCAGGTCCACGTACTGGGGGTTGGGGTCTTCATGCCAGTTCAGGCGGTGGGCGTTGACGTCCACCTTGGTGCCGTCTCCGGAATGATAGTTTTGGCCGCAGAAACACAGGTGAAACACCTCGGGGTCGTCCCGCACCAACTGGCGGGTGCCGTCGCCGTGGTGGGCGTCGGTGTCCGCGATGGCGAAGCGCCGCCAGGGGCCGAGCTCCCGGGTGCGGGCCATGGCGATGACCACGTCGTTGAAGCAGCAGGCCCCCCAGAACTGGCCGTAGCCCGCGTGGTGACCGCCGGCGCCGATGAAGCAGAAAGCCCGCTGGATCTCGCCCCGGGCCAGGGCCTCCATGCCGGCCACCACCGAGCCCACCGACTCGTAGGCGGTGGAGCAGAAGCCGTCCCGGGCCACCATGGCCAGCATCTCCGGGTCGTGCACCTTGAGGATGAGGTCCTTGGCGGCCCGGGGCGCCTCAAACAGGCGGACGTTGGGCTTTTGGAGCAGCCCCTCCAGGGCCTCGGGGAAGTCCTTCAGCCGGTTGCCGATGGTCATGTAGCTCTTGCGGCTGAAGGACGGATGGTAGAAGATGCCGACGCTTTTCATGGAGGTTTTCTAATAATGGCGATTTGAGTTCGAAAACCTGCTTGGGCAGCCGCAGGTACTTATGAAAATAGCTTTCAGCAAGGAAACCTTGTGATGCGTTCTTCCGGCCAAGATGTAGGGTGGGCACGGCCCACCATGGTTCCTGCAATCGACGTAAATCCCAGGTTCAACGTGCGGAATCCTATTTTTTAGTGGCCGACTTTTGCGCCTCCGCCTGCGCCTCCCAATCCCGGTACCTGGGGAAGTAAAACCAGAAATAGAACAGGGAGAGGAACATGAAGAGATAAAAATCCATGGGGTTGCCGTTGAGGAAAAACAGGACCAGGCCCAGGAGCCCCACCGCTTCGCACAGGGCGAAGGAGATGACTGCGGCCTGGGGCAGGAACTGCGCGCCACGGGAGACCAGGAACTTTTGGACCACCCTGATGAGGAGAAACTGGCCCAAGGCCAAAGCCACGAAAAGGTATTTCATCATCTGGATCTGGGCCGCCTCCAGGCCGGCGAAGCCCTGGAAGGGCGCCAGGGCGCGTTTGACCACCTCCACCACCACCGCGTACGCGAAGACTGAGGCGATCATGGCCAGACCCATGAAGTTGACCGCCAGGTAGCGTTTTTTTAACTCCAGGAGGTCCGAGGGGGCAGGCATGGCTGTACGCGAGATCACCCTTTTCTCGTTCCCAAGCTCTGCTTGGGGACATCTGAAAAATGGCACAACCTGCTAAAAGTAATCAATTTCTTTAGCCAAGCGGGAGCTTGGCAAGGCAAGTTGGCTCCCAACCAGTAATTCATGAGCCCTTGGCTCACCAGAAACCATGGAATGGCCAGGTAGGGGCGGGTTTTTAACCCGCCCCTACAGCACCGGCGAGACGCCGGTGCCACTAATAATTAAAAATTCGGAACAGTCGCACATGAGCCGTTGGCTCACTACAAAACCATGAAAAGTCGGTAACTTATTGGCGCGTAAGACGCACCCTACGCCAACTTTTCAAAGCAGGAGCTTGGGAACCAGGAGTCCCTTCACGCCTGTTTACCCCCCCTTCACCTCAATCCTCTCCCCCCAAGGGGGTGAAAGGAAGTTAGAGGGAATAAGGTTTTCCTGGCCATAAGAAACCCATGAGGTTTATTAAAGGGGTTCAAGGCACTTAGGCTCCGAACCGCTCCCCCACCTTGGGCTGCTTGGCTTGAATGAACTCCGGGGCCTTCACTTTGCCCAGGTCCTTGGTGCGGAAGCGGGTGATCAGGATGGCCCCAGCGGGCACAGCCACCGTGAGGCCTTTATCGGTCACTTCCATGATTTCGCCGGGCGCGGCGCCGCGCGTATCTTCCGGAGGCCGGGCATTATAGAGCTTGACCTTCTCGCCCCGGAAGGTGGTGGTGGCCCCGGGCTGAGGGTCGCAGCCCCGGATGAAGTTGAAGACCTGGCGGGCCGACCGCAGCCAGTTAAGTCCGGCCACTTTTTCGTCGCACGGCGGGTCGTAGGTGGCCTTGGAGTGGTCCTGGGGGATGCGGGGCGCCTCGCCTTTGGCGACCAGATCCACCGCCTCCACGCAGGCCTCCACCCCCAGGGGGTAGAGCTTGTTGAAGTAGACCTCGCCGGTGGTTTCGCTGGGCCCGATCTCCACCTTTTTTTGGAGCAGGATATCGCCGGTGTCGATGCCTTCGTCCACCCAGAAGATGGTGAGCCCGGATACCGTCTCCCCGTTGATCACGGCCCAGTTGATGGCCGAAGCGCCCCGATAGCGTGGCAGGATGGAGGGATGGTAGCAGATGGAGCCCAGCCGGGGGGCGTTGAAGACCTTGGCCGGCACGATGTCGGTGACGAAGGCCAGCACCCCCAGGTCGGCTTTGAAAGCGACCATCTGGTCGCAGGCTTCCTGGTCCCGCAGGTGACCCGGTTGAAAGACCGGGACGCCCGCCTCGATGGCGGCCGTCTTCAGCGGATCAGGCTTG
>JBGPBR010000199.1:0-4594 GCA_041481325.1 Desulfobaccia bacterium | reverse complement strand
GGTGAGCAACTCAATGATGGCGGGGTTGGCGGCCCAGACCTTCTGCCCGGCGAACTCCGGCACCTCGCTGGTGAACTTGCCGTAGTCGTCCACCGGCGAGTAGGGCTCAAGCCCGTATTTGCGGCCGCTGTCGTAGTCCTCCTGGCCGTGCCCCGGGGCGAGGTGCACCAGGCCGGTGCCGGCCTCCAGGGTGACGTAATCGGCCGGGATCACCCGGGAGTTCCGCTCGATCCAGGGATGGCGGCAGACCGCCCCCTCCAGGCGCCGCCCGGGGGTCCGGAAGATTTCTTGTCCTTTGAGGCCCCAGAAGGCCAGGAGCCCCTCGGCCAGGTCCGCGGCCACCACCAGGACTTCCTCCCCCACCTGGAGGGCGGCGTACTCCAGGTTGGGGTGCACCGCGACCGCGAGATTGGCGGGCAGGGTCCAGGGAGTGGTGGTCCAGATAACCAGGGAGACCGGGCGGCCTTCCAGCTCCGGGACCTGGGGCGGCGGGCTCACCAGGGGAAACTTCACGAAGATGGACGGGGTCTGGTGCTCCTCGTACTCCACCTCGGCTTCGGCCAGGGCCGTGCGGCAGGTGGCGCACCAGTGCACCGGCTTCTTGCTGCGATAGATGGCGCCGTTGAAGAAAAACTGGCCGTATTCTTCCAGGATCTCCGCCACGTAGGCGTTATTCATGGTGAGATAGGGGCGGGGCCAGTCCCCCAGCACCCCCAGGCGCTCGAATTCGGCCCGCTGGATGCCGATGAATTTTCGGGCATAGTCCCGGCAGCGGCTCCGCACCTCCACCTGGGACAGTTTCAGCCCCTTGCCCTTGAGTTCCTTCTCCACCTGGTGCTCGATGGGCAAGCCGTGGCAGTCCCAACCGGGGATATACGGGCAGTCATGGCCCGTCATTTGGCGGGACTTGATGATGATGTCCTTCAGAATCTTGTTCAGGGCATGGCCCAGGTGGATGTGGCCGTTGGCGTACGGAGGGCCGTCGTGCAGGATGAACCGGGGGCGCTCGGCGCTCGCGGCCCGGATCTTGCCGTAGAGGCCCATTTCCTCCCAGTGCTTCAGGATCTGGGGCTCCCGGCGGGGGAGATCGGCTTTCATGGGAAAATCGGTGCGGGGCAGGTTCAGGGTTGCTTTATAATCCATCCACGGGCCTCCAAGCCAATTAAAACATATTAACATATAGCACGGCCTCAAAAAATCAATAAGATGCTCCGGGGGTATGATTACCCGCGGAGGCGGCGTCGAACCTGCCCAGCTATTGACCGCCGGGCTAACTTTCGGATAAGATTAACCATGCGGCGCGCCATCACGGCTATTCTCCTGTCGGCCCTGGTCTTCCCGGGGCTGGGCCAGCTCTACAACCAGGACCGGCGCAAAGGCGTCTTCCTGGTTATAGCCGCCAACTTTCTCTTGGGGGGGCTGCTGCTCTTAGGCCTCATCCTCATCTCCCGGGAATACACCGCGGTCTACTATCCCCGGCCCCTCACCATGGAAATCTTCCAAAGCCTATTGCTTGACACCGTCTCCAGCCCTCTTTTTTTCGTACCTTTCGGCCTGCTCCTGGCCCTGTGGGGGTACGCCGCGGTGGATGCCGGGCGTCAGGCCAACCTGGCCGGGAAGGAAGAAGGATGACTGCCGGCGAACTTTTCCGGTTGGTGATCATCTTGGCGGCTTTCTATCCCTTGATTAAACAGAAGACCCTGGAGATGGCCCGGATCGAGCCGCGGCGCAATTCCCGGGGCATCCTGTTGGGGCTGCCCATCTTCCGGTATATCGACATCAACGACTCCGAAGAGGTGATCCTGGCCTCGCGGCAAATCGCCCGGGCCCTGAGCAAACATTAGGGGAAAATCATGGGGTTCGTGCCCCACTACCCCATGTCCGGAGGCACGCTCCCGGCTCTGGCCGCGGATGAAATCGTCAGGAGCGAATTTGCGGTCCTGGGGCCGGTGGCCCCCCAGGCGGGGCAATATCCCGCGGGGTCCCGCCGGCGCCACTTGCAAAGATCTGCAGAACCGGCGCTGGCCGGCAAATTAGGCCTAAGGCGGGCCTGCTAACTCTGTCCTAAGTGGCAGGACAGATTATAAAAAAATCGGCGACTTGAGAAAGGTATCATGAGACAGTACGTGTTGGACGAAATCAGCAAGAGCGACATTCCCCGGGTGCGGGAATATCTCCACGAGCACGCCCAAGCCTCCCGCCTTGAAGGTGTCTGGTGGGTGGATTTGCCGGAAGACCTGCTGGGCCCGGAGCAGTTCAACCACCGGGACTGCCGGCCCTTCCGCTTCGCGGTGGAGCTGGGGGAGACCTTGGCGCGCTTTGAATTCCTCATCCGCAGCGAACAAACCATGCGCTGCGCCTGCATCGGCTACGCCACGCGCCAGCAGCGGGATTTCATCCTGGCCTTCGCCGACCGCCTGGTGGAGGAGCTGGCCTTAAGAACCTGAGCCCATCCGAAAGAATCTCATCCCGATTTGCGGTCAAAAGGCTGCCTGGCAGCCGCAGGCTTAAGCCTGCGCGTGCACAGGCGGGACGCCTGTGCCACCAATTGATTGCGAATCGGTATGAGGGTGAATTTGAAATTGAGATCCGAATAATTTTCGCCTCAGACATGAGCGGACATAAGGGAGATAGCAAGGCGTTTGAACATCAGAGGAACTTAGACCCATTAAATTTGCCAGCTGGAGGTTTTTTGGACAGGCGAATCCTCAGCCGGGATGGCCTTACCTGGCCTGGCAAACCGGGCAGCCCTGCAAGCATATAGGTTTTTCCAGGCTACTGGAGTCGAGAAGTTCCTGGTTTTGCAAGATGTCCAGGGTGGGGCCGTCGGCGATAACGCGACCTTCCTTGAAAACAATGGTGCGGGGGCAGAGGTCCAGAACCAGGTCCAGGTCGTGAGTGGCGATCATGAGGGTATGTTTGAAAGTTTTGAGCAGTTCGATAAGTTGCCGTCGGGTTTTGGGATCAAGGGAGGAAGTCGGTTCATCCATGACCAGAATGCTGGGGGACATGGAGAGAACCGAGGCGATGGCCACCGCCCGTTTTTCCCCGCCGGAAAGCCGGTAAGGGGGGCGGTCTTTGAGATGGGAGGCCCCCACCCTGGCGAGGGCGCTCATGACCACCTCGTCCACCTCCTCAGTGGGCAGACCCAGGTTTAAGGGGCCAAAGGCCACATCATCGTAGACCAGCGGCATGAAAAGCTGATCGTCGGGGTCCTGGAAGACCATACCCACAGTGCGCCGCACCTGGGGCAAAGTCTTCTTGTTCAATGGAAAGCCGCCGATGCGTACGGTGCCGGCCTGGGGAAGCAGGCAGCCGTTAAGGTGAAGCAGGAGCGTGGACTTGCCGGCCCCATTGGCCCCGATAATCCCTACTGCTTCCCCATGCGTGATCTGAAAGGAGACGCCGCGCAGGGCGCTGGTGCCATCGGGATAAGTATATTGCAGGTCGTTTACTTCCACCAGGTGGTGGCTCATCTGAATAGCTCCGTAATTATGTTACCCAGCAGGTGAGGAATATTAAACCAGCGCATCAGCACGAACAGACCGGACCATCCCAAAAAGAAAACTACATCCCGACCGTGGAGGTGTAACGGCCGGAGCAAGTGAATTTTCCCATCAAAGCCCCGGGAGAGCATGGCCAGGTGGATGCGTCGGGCCCGATCCAGGGTGCGCAAAAGAAGCTGGCCGATCATATAGGTGAAGACTTTGAATCCCATGCCGCGGCCCTGGAAAGAGCGCAGGGTCCGGGCCCGGGCCAGGCGCAGCGCCTCGTCCGTCAAGACAAAAATATACCGGTATAAAAACAGGAGCTGCATGACGAAGCTGCGCGGGGCTCCCAATTTATCCATGGCCAGACAAACCGCATTGAGGCCGGTGCCGGCGATTAATATGAAGGCGGCACTGACGGTAAGGGTGAAACGGATCATAATGGAGGCGAAAGAAACCCAGCCTCCAGAGATGCCTATCGGCCCCAGGTGCACCAAGACAGCCCGGTCCAGCAGCGGATTGAAGATGCCGATGAAAAAGGCAAAGGGAGCCGCCAACAAAATCTTTTTGGCAAGGTAACCCGGTGGCAGGTTGCCTACGGCGATCAGCACCACGGGATAGATAATAAAAGGAAGGAGACCGGTTATTTCATATTTGCCAAAGGACACGACGGCCACGATGAATACCAGGGTGGTGAGCAGTTTCACCCGGGGGTCCAGCCGGTGGAGAGGCGTCTGCTGGTAAGAGAGGGTTTCTAAGTAGCCAATGTTTAGTAAGGAAGATTCGATGCTTCCCATAAAGGTGCCCTGGCAAGATGGGGCAGGGAATAATCCTGGAACCCTGCCCCGGAAGTCGATATCAAAGGATGGTTACCGTCCTATCCTCTGCTGCGCGAATAATATCTTCGTAAACCCAAACCGATAGCTCCGGCCATGAGCAAGGTCAGCGCCCCCCCAAGAATGCCGGCCAGGGATTTCCCGGCGCTGACGGCGGGCCAGCTTGTCTCCTTTTCCTCCCCCTTTTTCTCTTCGGGTTTTTCTCCTTTCTCCTCTTCCGGCTTTTTGAAGTCATAGTCCGGTAGGAAGGAAAGTTTTTCCTGAATCCCG